>JAFMKA010000076.1 GCA_017853175.1 Steroidobacteraceae bacterium
ACAGGCTCGGTCCTGGGCGCTTCCGCGTGACCGCCGAACACTCGCACGATCTGCCCAAACCGCTGCTGGTTTCCGCCGGCCTGCTCATTCTTCTGGCCGTCTCTCTCGTCATCGTCGGTGACGAGTTGCCTCAAGCCGCGCCGCTCTCGGCGGATATCGTCGTCTCGAGCCATGACATCCGGCTACGTACACTCGAGGACGGCGCAATCCAGCCGGTGCTCGTCGACGGAACGCGACTGCCCACACTTAAAGCCGAACAGGCCGGGTTCGTGAGCGGCGTGATGCGCGGTCTTTCGCGAGGACGAAAACTCACCGGTAGCGATCCCGATGCACCCTATCGCCTATCGCGCCTGCGTGATGGCCGGCTGCTGCTGACCGATACGGCAACGGGCACCACCATCAATCTCGACGTCTTCGGCACCGACAACGCGAAGACTTTCGCCGCACTCTGGGAACAGGGTGAGGCACGATCGGGACGCGCCCCGCGCTGAGCGCGGGAATCGCGGAACGGGCCATGAGCTGGTCGCAACATCTGGCCCCGATGATCCTGACGATCGTGCTGTGGTGGGGCTCGACCGGCATCATCGCGATGCTCGTTGGACGAGCGCCGAAAACTTATCCGCGACTGATCATTTTGTCTTCGCTACTCGGACTCGCCGGCCTCGCAACGCTGTTTGCCCTGCGCGAGATCACGTCTTTGAGCTCGGCATTCGCTTCGCTGATTGCGGCGCTCGCGGTGTGGGGCTGGATCGAAGTCACGTTCCTCACCGGAAAAATCACTGGACCCTCTGTCGCAAGACCTGCGGTCGATACGGCATTACTCGCGCGCGCCAGCGCCGCATTCACGGCTATTCTTTGGCATGAATTACTGATCGCTGCGACCGTACTGCTCGTCGCGGTGGCGCTCATCGACCAGGCCAACGATTTAGGTTTGCGGGTACTGCTATTGCTCTGGCTCATGCGCAGCAGCGCCAAACTCAATCTATTTCTGGGCGTGCGCAATCTCGGTGAAGCCTTTCTGCCGGCTCACTTGCATCACTTGCTCGATTTCATGCGTCAGCGTCGGATGAACCCGTTATTGCCGTTGTCGATCCTGCTCGGTCTCGCGATCGCCGCATGGTTCGGCATGGCCGCGCTGTCGGCCGATACCGTACACCACGCCGCAGCTTCGACCATCCTCGCCACGCTCGCCCTGCTCGCCGCCTTCGAACACCTGCTGATGGTGCTTCCGTTGCCAGCCGAAGCGCTGTGGCGTTGGAGCCTGTCCAATCGGCGAACCTCGCCATGAACCCACCGGAAGTGCAGTCATGAGATCGCCTGTCTCCCACTCGTTATTGGCCACGATCGACGATCCGTCGATGCTGCGCGAGCTACCGCGTGAAAGCCTCGGGCAACTGGCCGACGAACTACGTGACTATTTGCTCCGTACGGTCTCCGCGAGCGGCGGTCATCTCGCCTCCGGACTCGGAACGGTCGAACTATCGATCGCTCTGCACTATTGCCTCGACACACCGCGTGATTCGCTGGTGTGGGACGTCGGTCACCAATGCTATCCGCACAAAGTCCTGACCGGCCGACGCGATCAGTTGCGCTCCATTCGTAAGCGACCCGGCCTCTCAGGGTTTCTGCGCCGCGATGAAAGTCACCACGATGCCTTTGGTGCAGGTCACTCCAGCACGTCCATCAGTGCCGCACTCGGCATGGCAAGTGCTGCGTCGCTACAAGGACGCTCGAGTCGCTCCGTCGCTGTCATCGGTGATGGCGCACTGACGGCGGGTCTTGCTTTCGAGGCCCTCGATCATGCGGGCGGCATCGGCGCCAATCTGCTCGTCGTGCTCAACGACAACGGCATGTCGATCTCAGAGAACGTCGGCGCACTGTCGCAATATCTCACGACACAGGGTCGAGGCCCCGCCGCGGACGCGGCAGCGTTCTTCCGCACTCTGGGGTTCGATTACCACGGCCCGGTGGATGGTCATGATGTCGACGCGCTCGTCGAGTCGTTTCTGCGACTGCGCGACGTGCCGGGACCGCGATTGCTGCATGTGGTGACGTCCAAGGGCAAGGGCTATGCGCCGGCCGAGGCCGATCCGATCAAATATCATGGCGTCACGCCGTTTGATCCTGAGCAAGGCATCGTCGCAGCCCCGTCAACTGCGCCCACGTACACGCAGGTATTTGGTGACAGTCTCTGCGAGCTCGCTGCGGCCGACCCTCGCCTCGTCGTCGTCACCCCGGCGATGCGCGAGGGCTCCGGACTCGTATCGTTCGCCAAAAAATTTCCGGAACGTTACTTCGACGTTGGCATTGCCGAACAGCATGCGGTGACGTTCGCCGCAGGACTCGCCACCCGAGGGCTGCGACCTGTCGTCGCGATTTATTCTACTTTTCTACAGCGCGCCTACGACCAACTCGTCCACGACGTCTGTCTACAGCGCCTACCGGTGACCTTCGCAATCGATCGGGCAGGACTCGTCGGCCCGGACGGCGCGACGCATAACGGTAATCTCGATCACAGTTTCTTGCGGTGCGTACCGAACCTCACGGTGATGACCCCATCGAACGCCACCGAGTTGCGCGCCATGCTACGCACCGCGGTCGAACTCGGTGAACCTTGCGCCGTGAGATATCCGCGTACCGCAGCCATCGGCTCGCTCGCAGCGGGCGAACCTCTGCCTCGCGCGCTCCCCGTGGGCCGCGGAGAGTGGGTGCGTCGTGGTTCTGGCATCGCCCTACTCGCCTTCGGCACCTTGCTCGACACGGCACACGATGTCGCAGAGATCATCGATGCGAGTGTGGCCAACATGCGTTTTGTCAAACCGCTCGACGAATCGCTGATCCTCGAACTCGCCGCCCAGCACGACATTCTCGTGACGATCGAGGAAAACTCCATTGTCGGTGGCGCCGGCTCAGCCGTCTCTGAATTATTGAGTGCGCGAGGGCTGGATACGCCGGTGCTTCGACTGGGCTTGCCTGATCGACCGATCGAACACGGTACGCGCGATCAGTGCCTGCAGGAGGCCGGACTCGACGTACCCGGTATCTTCGATGCCATCGCGCGTCATTGTGCCGTGATCGAAGCGCAAGGCGGTCGCGGTCGCAAGACGCTGCGGATGCGCGACAACGCCATGTTCAACGGTGTACTGAGACTGTTGACTCGCAGTCAGATCGACTGATCGGTCAGGCGATCTGGCGCAGCGCCTCGGGTAAACGAAACCGAACGGTCTCCGCGAGTCCCGGGAGTTCTCTGACCGAACCCGCGCCGAGCTCGTTCAATCTTTCGCAAACTTTTTGAACGAGATATTCCGGAGTCGATGCGCCGGCGGTGACGCCCACGGTCTTCACCCCCTCGAACCACACGGGTTGAAGCTCCGTTTCATCTTCGACGAGCCACGCAGGCACACCGTGGTCGGCAGCCACTTCCTGCAGACGATTGGAGTTGGAACTGTTATGCGCCCCCACGACGATCACGAGATCGACTCGTCGGGAGAGCTGTTGTACGGCCCGCTGACGATTGAGCGTGGCGTAGCAGATGTCATCTAGGCCGGGTCCGACGATGTCGGGATAGCGCGTCTCGAGTGCCGCAATCAGTCCGCGGGTGTCGTCGATGGAGAGCGTCGTCTGCGTGACGTAGGCCACCGGGTCTTTCGATGTCATCGGCAGAGCCTCGATGTCATCGAGACTTCCGACTACGTGTACCGGCCCCGTCACGGAGCCGCGCGTGCCCTCGACCTCTTCGTGTCCGGCATGACCGACGATGACGATCGTGAAGCCACGTTGCGAATAGCGCTGAGCTTGCAGATGAACCTTGGTGACGAGCGGGCACGTGGCATCGATGACTTTCAGGTCGCGCTCGCGCGCTTCATCGACTACGGCCGTCGAGACGCCGTGTGCGCTGAACACCGTGACTGCCCCTTCGGGGATGTCCGCGATACGTTCAACGAACACGGCTCCGCGTGCCGCGAGGTCGCCGACCACGTGACCGTTATGCACGATCTCGTGATAGACGTAGACCGGCGCGCCGTAAGTCTCGAGCGCACGCTCGGCGATCTCGATCGCCCGAGCGACCCCCGCGCAGAAGCCGCGGGGTTGCGCGAGCAGAACGTTCACCGGCGACTACCGGTCAAAGACGGCCGGGCGTGCCGGCATCGAGCGCCGCGATCGCCGTCGGACCGCCGCGCTGGGCCATCTTTGAACTGTCCTTTGGCTTGTCGGCCACAGCCGGAGTCGCCGCAGGAGCGGCCGCCGGAGCGGTCGCCTCCGCAGGCGCTGCGGTCTCAGCCGGAGCAGCGTTCGGATCTACGGGTGCAGCCTTCACGCCCTGCAATTCCGGATACGCCTTCGCCATGCTCTCGCCGAAGTACGGCTTGTACACGCCCTGATGGCAGGTCTGACAGTTAATCTTCGCCACGTCGCCAAGTGGTCCCTTTCGATTCGTCGGGAACACGTCGGTCAGCGGGACGAGATACTGGTTATTCAGACCGCGAGCCATTCGGATGCCGTGCCAGGCGACCGTTCGTTGCGGCGTGCTTTGCGCCCAATCGGCCCACGCGCGGGTGTTATGGCAATAGGTGCAATTCACGCCCAAAGAATTAGACATGTGCACCATCAGCGAGTAGGTCCACTCAGCCTGCTTAATCGAACGGCGATTACCGGTCGGCAGAGCCGTCGGGCCTTCCACCCGAATGTTGAGATCACCCAACAGGAACGGCGAGTACGGATCGTACGGCAGACTCGAGTGACCGATGGTCGTGATACCGAGGCCCGTCACGGCGGAGTTTTGACCCGCGCGTGTACCGACGAAGGCATTCTCACGACCCGAGCCCGGATCGGCGTACCAGACGTACTGCGGCACCGGACCGCCGCGATGGCACGTATGACACGTGACACCCGTCTGTTTGACGTGCGATTTCCAGTTCGTGTTGATGTCACGCGTCATCTTCAACATGCTGCGAGCGACCTTGTACTGGTACTTGCTCTCATCGGCGTAGTTCTCGCCGTTGTGGCAGTACGTACAGTTTTTCTGGTCTTCCGGTGCCACCCACTCGGTCATCGACAGCATCACGCGCGTGAACTCGCCGACCGAGAGGTCAGAGAGCACTTGCACGTTCTGGTAGATGTCCTTGGCGAGTGGACCGCTCGCATCGGCCGGCGGCTGAATACCACCGACCTGATTGACCGCCTTGAGTTGCTCGCGCAATCGCGGGTTGACGTTTTGCTCCATGCCCGTGCCGCGATATCCAATTTGCTGAACATCGATCGGCGGGCGCTCACCGCAACCCACCAACAGGCCGAGCGCAATGGATAGCGCCCCAATCAAACGGATCTGGGTTTTCATTGTGCGGCTCCCGAAGTCAGTGCCGGATCCGGCAGCGGTTCGAAGGTGGTCGGGTACGCCGGCGCCACGCCATGCTTCACCGCCCACAGGTACCAGTTGTCGACCACGGTGCCCGTCAGCAGGATGCCGATACCGCCCGTGAGCGTGCACAGCACCGCAAACCACCAGGCCCAACGGTGAACCGATTCCATCGTCGCGTTGAACCCCATGGTCCAACGCCAGAAGAGCGCCGCGCGTTCGGACGCCGTACCACGATCGAGCGACTGCTCGACTTCGCGCTCACCACCGAAGCGGCTCACCGCCATGATCGTGCCGGCGTGCATCGCGAAGAGCAGCACCGAACCATAGAGGAACACGATCGACAGCGCGTGGAACGGGTTGTACAGCAGATTGCCGTAACGCAGCGAGAACGCCGCCGTCCAATCGAGGTGAGCAAAAATTCCGAAAGGTACGCCCTCGGACCAGCTGCCCATCAACACCGGACGAATGAAGCCGAGCACCAGGAACAGGAAGATCGCCGAAGCAAACGCCCAGGCCGTGTGCGTGCCCATCTTGAGTTTGCGCGCCAGGTTGTACGTGCGAACCCACCACAGCAGCACCGACATGGTCAGGAAGAAACCCGCCATGAGATGCCAGCCACCATCACTGAGCGGCGGGATGCGCAACCCGTATTGCGGTGCCGGCGGCTCGAGCGCCAACCAAAACAGCTGTCGGATGAACTCGAGGGGATTCCAGTTCACCGAGGCGAGCATGTTAAGGCCCACGATCTCGAAGGCGATGATGAAGCAAAGAATCGACGCGATACCGGTCGAACCGAGATAGAACGGTCCGATCTGCGCATCACCGACTTTGCCGAGCCAATAGTTGGCCGACGCCTTGACGCCCCGCACCCAGA
>JAFMKA010000004.1 GCA_017853175.1 Steroidobacteraceae bacterium
TCTTTGAGCTTGATGTCGGCCATGGGGTGACTCCGATGGAGCGATATACGGCGTCTATCGAAATCATCACATCAATCGATTGGAATGTCGAGGTCTGCCCTCGCACCATGACACCACGTGATCGACGTGACCCGATCGATTCGTAAACCAACTGGTGACTGGCGGGCTGTCTTCCTGAACCCCCTCCCTGCCCTCAGGAGCAGCCCGCCACGTCCTCCCTCGCGAAAAAATCAGCCCTCGCCGCCGAGCAGTCGATCGACGAGTCGAGTGGTGTGACTGCTCGAGCGCGTGCGACGCGCCACCAGCGAGTACACCGCAGGGACGACAAGTAGCGTCAGGAACACGGATACCAGCGTGCCGTAGAAGACGACGACACCGATGGGCTCACGCTGTTCGGCGCCGGCCCCAGTGGCGAGCAGGAAGGGAATGGCGCCGAAAGCCGTACAGAGGCTGGTCATCAACACCGGTCGCAGACGAACGGCCGCGGCTTGCACCACGGCCTCCTTGAACTCGACACCGCGTTCGCGAAGCTGGTTCGCGAACTCCACGATGAGCACGCCATTTTTAGCTGCGATGCCGATCAGCATGATCACCGCAATCTGACTGAAAATATTGACGCTCATACCGTGTAGCTGCAGCCCGAAGACTGCGCCGAGTAGCGCGAGCGGCACGGTCACCATGATGATGGCGGGGTGTACGAAACTTTCGAACTGAGCAGCCAGCACCAGGAACACAATGATCACTGCAAAAAGCAGCGTGGTCCAAAGTTGGCCGCCGCTGCGTACGTAGTCACCTGAATCCCCGTCCCACATCAAGGTTGCACCGGGAGGCAATTCGCGCGCGACGGTCTCTTCGAACCATTCGATCGCCTCGCCCATGGTGTAGTCCTCAGCGAGCCCGGCGCTGATTTCGACTGAGCGCAGTCGGTTGAATCGACTGAGTTCGGTGGCGCCGGCGGTTTCGGTGAGCCGCACGACGCTCGCGAGCGGAATGAGTTCGCCGGACCGATCAGACCGCACCATGAGATTGGTCAAGTCGGTGGTCGTGGCGCGCTCGTCCGCGCGGCCTTGAAGCACGACGTTGTATTCACGACCGCGATCGATGAACGTCGTGACGATGCGTGATCCGAGCATCGTTTCGAGCGTGCGTCCCACCGTTTGTAGCGAGACTCCGAGGTCTGCGGCTCGATCGCGATCGATTGCCACGCGAATCTGTGGCTTACGAGGTTGATAGCTGCTGTCTACGCCAGTGAGACCCGGATTTTTCTCTGCAAGCTGGATGAGTTTGTCGGACCACTCGGCGAGCGTTTCGTAGTCGGGCCCACCTAGAACGGCCTGAACGGGCTTACCCCAGCCACCACGCATGTTGCCGCCCGCCATCGTATTGGCGCGGACGCCCGGAAGGCCGCCGAGTTTGCGCTGCAGCGACGCGGCAATTTCTTGAGCCGAGCGATCGCGCTGGCTCCAATCATTGAGCACGAGAATGAGGCGAGCGGAGTTCACTCCGCCTGCACCGTCAAAACCCGCCGGCACACGCAGTGTCACGCGGCGCACATCGCCTGAGTCGACTTCGCTTTGAGCGATGGCCTCGAGCTTCCGCCCATACTCTTCGGTGTATTCGAAGCTTGCACCCTCCGGCGCCTGCAGCATCACGAATACTCGCCCGACATCGGCTGCGGGCATGAACTCTGAGGGCAATGCGCGAAAACTCAGCGCGCCCAGGAAGCCGAGCCCGAGGACTGAGCCGACAATCAGCCACGGACGACGCATGAGCTGTCGAAGGCGACGCTCGTATTCCTCAGAGAGTTTTTTAAAGAAGCCTTCGACGAGCACTGCGAAACGTCCGTGCTTCATCTCGCGCTCCGGCGGCAGACGCGATGCCATCATCGGCGTGAGGGTGAGTGCGATAACGGCGGAGAACAACACCGATGCGGCAACCGTGAGACCGAACTCCCGGAATAGCCGACCGTTGTCACCCGGAAGGAAGGAGAGTGGGACGAACACGGCGACGAGCGTGAGAGTCGTCGCGATCACAGCGAAACCGATTTCACTGCTCCCCCGGATAGCCGCCACGATCGGTGGCTCATCGAGCTCTGCGCGGCGATGAATATTTTCGAGAACGACAATGGAGTCATCGACTACGAGACCGATAGCGAGCACGACGCCGAGCAACGTGATGACGTTGAGCGAGTACCCGAGCGCATAAACGAACATGAACGCTGCGATCACCGACACCGGAATCGTCACTGCAGGAATGACCGTGGCACGTAACGTGCCGAGAAATCCATAGATCACGACGAGTACTGACACGAAAGCGAAGATTACGGCGATCAACACTTCGCGAAGTGCCGCCTGAATAGCGATGCCGTTATCGACATTGACGACGAGCGATGCGCCCTTGGGGAGCGTTTTTTGCAGACGCTCGACCTCGGCGCGGACGCCTTGAACGACATCGAGTACGTTCGCTTTCGAATTCGCCTCAATGCCGATGCCGACTCCTGCGCGACCGTTGGTACGCATGAGCGTGCGATCGTTTTCCGCGCCGATGCGCACGTCGGCAACTTCGCCGAGCCGCACGAGATGTCCATCGGTATTTCGGCCGATGACGAGGTTGCGGAAATCTTCTTCCGTATCGAGACCCACTTCGGTGCGTAGCGAGAATTCCCGCTGCTCTGATTCAATGCGTCCCGCGGGAAGTTGCACATTTTCCCGGCGCAGAGCTGATTCGATGTCGCCGACGGTGAGCGCGCGCGCTGCGAGAGCCTGCCGATCGATCCAGATGCGCATCGCGGCTCGTCTGGCGCCGGAGAGCGACGCACGCGAAACCCCCGGTACGGTCGACAAACGATCGACGATGTAACGCTCTGCGTAGTCGGTGACCTCGAGCGGCGTCATCGCCTCCGAGTTGAAACTGAGGAACATGACCGCTTCGGCATTCGCATCGGCTTTAACCACCTGAGGCGGATCAGCTTCCGGCGGTAGCTGCGTCAAGACGCGGGACATTCGATCACGGATGTCATTTGCCGCATCGTCGATGTCGCGTGCCACGTCGAACTCGACACGAATGCTCGATCGTTCGTCGGCGCTATCGGACTCGAGTTTCAGGATGCCCTCGACTCCCGCGATGCGATCCTCGATGACCTGAGTGACTTTGTTTTCGACTACGTTGGCCGATGCCCCGCGGTAGATGGTGGTGATCGAGACCACCGGACGATTGATGTCCGGATATTCGCGTAACGGCAATCTTTCGAGCGTGACGAGACCGAAGATCACTAGCATCAGGCTGAGCACGGTCGCGAAGACCGGGCGTCGGATGCAAAACTCCGAGAGTTTCATGAACGCGTCTCGGCGACGACTTTGCCACCGTCACGAACACGCTGAGTGCCCTCGACGATCACGGCCTCTGTACCGTCCAGACCATCGAGCACCGCGACGCTACCGGGCTGGCGCCCGCCGGTACGTACTTCGCGCCGCATCGCCTTGCCGTCTTCTACGACGAACACGTAGGTCTTACCTTGTTCGGGTACCAGAGCTTCCTCGGGAATCATCAACGTATCGACGGGTTTTCCGCGCAGCCGGACGCTCATGAACAGCCCAGGACGAAGTGCTCCGTCGGAGTTCGTCAGTTCAGCGCGTACGGCGAGGGCGCGAGTGACAGGATCGATGCGCGAATCGATCGCCGTGATCTTGCCGGCGAAGATGCGGTCACCGAGACCCTCAGCGCGAGCTTCGACGGGTAATCCCATCGTCAAATCTTTGAGGAAAGATTGAGGAACGGTGAACTCGAGTTTCATCACCGACGAATCGTCGAGAGTGGTGATCACTGTGCCGGGGTTCACGAGGCCACCGGGACTCACTTTACGCAGGCCCGTACGTCCCGCGAACGGCGCGCGGATCACGGTGTCTGAAAGACGTGCGCGTGCGGCGTCGACCCGTGACTCGCCGGTTTTCACCGCGGTTTCAAGTTGATCGAGCTGCGCCTTCGACAGCGCCTGAGTTACGGACAGATCGCGACCCCGGGTGAACTGGTTACGGGCCTCTGCGAGATTCGCTTCGGCCTCGGCAAGCGTCGCCGCCGCTTGTGCGCGGTCGAGTTCGACAAGCACCGTTCCGGCAGCGACTCGTTGCCCTTCCTCGAATCGAATGCGCGTGATCGTGTTGGCGGTCTTTGAGGTGATCTCAACCGACTCACGGGAGAGCGCGGTGCCTACGGCTTCGATCTCGGGGCCGAAGGGGCGACGCTCGACCTTGGCGGTGATGACCTTGGCGGGCGGAGGGCCGCCCGAGCCGGCCGGACGGTCGCCAGCACCCGGCATGCCGGAGGGTTTGCTTCCGCCACAACCCGACAGTGCCACTACGGCGCCGAGTAACAGGGGGGCGAAAAACGCTCGAGTCGTGGTCAGGGTCATCTTTGACTTCGGGGTCCGGGGATGGGCCGGGGATTCTACCTATAAGAAGAGGAGATGCCATTGGGACTATCCCCAAGCCCTTCTTTGGTCAAACGACCCGTCGACGAGTTCCCCCAGCCCGCCAATCTGCGACGTTGGCGGCCACCTCGTCGAGGCATCGCTGTCGGGACTCGACCGCCGCCCAAGCTGTATGCGGAGTGACGATCAGGTTGGGCAGATCGGGTGCGAAGAGCGGGCTGCCGTCGACGGGCGGCTCCACTGGCAACACGTCGATCGCCGCACCCCCGAGCTTGCCGTTTCGTAAGGCCATCGCAAGTGCGCCGACGTCGACGAGGCCGCCACGAGCGGTATTGATGAGAATGGCATCACGCTTCATGAGAGCGAGCCGTCGTTGGTCGATCATGTTCGCGGTCGCCGGCGTGAGAGGGCAATGCAAGGTGACGACGTCTGCACAGCGCAGGAGATCGTCGAGATCGAGCCGTCCCTCGATGGGTGCTCCGCCGGGTCGATTGGCGACGATGACCCGCATGCCGAGTGCGCTCTCACAGGCCCGTGCGACCGCTTGGCCTAATACGCCCCAGCCAACGACGCCGAGCGTCAGTCCGCGAAGCTCACGAATACGATGGCCGAGCAAAGTAAATTGCGCCCCCTTTGCCCAAGTGCCATCACGCGCCTCGCGCGAGTACTCGAACAGCCGATGTGTCAAAGATAGCAATACGCCGAGTACGTGTTGAACGACGGACGGCGTGCAATAGTCCGTGACGTTACAGACTGCGATACCTCGTTCGCGTGCTGCCTCGAGATCGAGATTATTGGTGCCTGTTGCCGAGATGGCGATGAGCCGCAGCTCCGGAGAGGCCTCGATGAGGGGTCGATCGAGTCGCAGCTTATTAGTCATGACGATGGCATGGCCCGCGATGCGTTCCAGCACGTCATGCTGCGGTGTCGCGGGCAGCAGGGTGAGATTCGGCGCAGCGCTCGCGAGTCGAGTGGTATCGAGATCGCCGCTACCGAGAGTGGCGAAGTCGAGAAAGACGGACTTCATATTCTTTGATCAGAACACCAGGCGCATCACGCTTTCGGCGATGCAGGCCGGTTTCGCGGCACCCTCGATCTCGACGGTGTATTGCTCGGTGATCTGCAATACGTTGGGCGCAACCTGCTCGACGGCCTGCAGCGTGAAGCGGCCACGGATCTTCGAGCCGACGCGGACGGCATTGGGAAACCGTAGTTTGTTGAGTCCGTAGTTGATGACGTTTCGGACCCCGGGAGCGATCGGCTTGGCCGCATCGACGAGCCCACGGAGCGGCACGCTCAGCGATAGCGTCAGATAGCCGTGCGCGATCGGTGCGCCATAAGGCGACTCGCGATTCGCCCGTTCGACGTCGACGTGAATCCATTGGGGATCATCCGTCGCCGCGGCAAAAGCGTTGATTCGATCCTGCGAGATCGTCATCCAGTCACTGACGTGGACTTCCTGTCCGACTTGCGTTTGCAAGGTGCTCAGGGCGGAAGAAATCGTATTTTCGGTCATCGGTGCAACTTCCAGTCTGCTCGTTGGGAGGAGCGAGGCTAACCTAAACCGCATCCGCCGTGGATGGTCGGCGGAAGAAACGAGGGGGCTGCTATGCGTCAGAGCGTTATCCTGATTTCGGCATTCTTCGCCGCCGCCGTATCGGCGGCGAATCCGGGGGTGGACCGAAATGCCGAGCGAATCGCCGTATTGGTGACCGACTGGGCGGAGCCGCAAGGCATTGACCCGCTGTATCGCCGCGAGGTGATCAAGCGCAGTTTCGGCGCGAACGCGGCCGGGCCCGACGAGCCCTGCACCGAGGATTTCGTCGGCACCCCACCGTTTCGTCAGCAACTCGGACTCATTCCGTATTTCCTCGGATTCAAGACTCGCGGGGTCGAGGGCGCCTACGACTCAATGGGTTTGTACCGGAAGTCACCCGACGGTCAGTACTGGGTATCGATCTACGACCCCAAACTGAAATTAGCCGTCAAAGATGTTCCCGATACCCCGGGGCTGATCACTCCCGCGAAGGACATGAAGAATCCGCAGCAGAGATCGTTCTGGGCGATCGATCCGCGAGACGGCACGAATTACCTCGACGGCGTTTTCATGATCGGTTCGAGTCCGCGAGGACCGGGGCCGAATCCGCTCGCCATGCCCAATGGCATCCGTGACACCGATGAAATTTCGATGGCCTCCGGTATCACCGACTTCAGCATTTTGCACGACGATCTGGCGCCTCGGCTGTCGCCGATGACCGAAGAGGTCGAGCGGACGACGGAGCGCGTTCTTCATCAATTATTTGGCGATCAGATCGATGTTCGATTCGGTGCCTATTCGCCGACCTCTGGGCTGACTCGCTTCGAGGAAGATGTCGCGCTCGATTTCGCACGCGAAGGTTTCCGGAAGATGGTGCTCGTTCGCGAAACGACCGATAACAACAACTACGCCAACAATTTCATGACTCGTGGTTATGTTCAGCGCGCGTTGTGTCTGGCTGGCTTTAAGGACACCTTCACGTATCAGCAGTCGCGGCAAGTGGGGCGTACACCCGAATACAACCTCGCGCTACTGCACGTAGCCAAGAAGCATCTTGATCGCTTGCCACGCGGCTCGGAAGTGGCCGTGCTCTACACCACCTACGGCTTGCCGTTTCCGGATCGAACGGGCGCCGGTCCATTTTCGGCGCCGCATCCCTGGTCGAAGGAGGTGTATCACGAAAACGCGTACAACAACTACATCTCGTTCAAGCGATACCTCGAGGCCTACTTCGGCGATCGTTATGCCTTGCATTTTAATCGTGCGGGAAAATCAGGCGACGTTCGTCTCGACAACTATTACTCCTATGGCTTGTCGGTGCCACAAGACTTTACGGCGAACGATCCTGAGAATCGGTTCAGAACCTTGCGCGAGAACATCGATTTGGCGAAGCGGGATGGGCGTCGCGAAATTTTAGTGCTGCTATCGCACTGGTATTACGATGGCCGAGATCCTCTGCTCGCAATCCGAAAAATGCAGCAGATACCGCTCAACACCCGAACCGATCTACGTCAAGGCAAGCGTTGGGTCGAGTGGTGTGAGCGAGTCGACTCTCCGACGCCCGTCGATTGCAATCCAACCGACTCGTCGATCGTGAAGCTTCAGTATTCTGAAACCTTCGATGCATGGGGCCGCGAGTTTTCGATCGGATACGCAAACAACATTCGCACCGCCATCGAGCGCTTCGGCGTATTCCCGGTCGGTACGAATCTGTCGATTGCGGCGCGGGGCGCGATTGATCGTGAGGGCGGTGGTAGCGTCGAGGTGAAATCCGGCGCACTACGAGGCGCCAAACTCATCATCGCCAAAGATGCACATCCGGGTGAACCAGAATCCTTCGATGCAAAGAATTACCGAGCATTCCACGATCCGGCGGACAACCTCGTTTCAGCGTGGGATAGTTTTGACGCCTATATCGGCTCGCAGAATGTTCCGGTTCAGTATCTGCGAGATCATGGTGAAGCGGTGAGCCCGGCGGTACTCATGGGTCCTTATCGCACTATCGTCAATCGCCCGGCGACGATCACACTGCCGATCTCAGTCAAACGAAAAATTGAAGCCGGTGAGATCTCGCGATTAAAAGCATTCATTTATAACGAGGCGTCGCTCGGCTGGGATCCAGTTTTCGTGCCTGCGGGCTCGATGCCACTGCGGTACGACCCGAAGACACGAACGGCGAGCTTCGATACGCAAGTACTTGGAGTTTTTGCCCTGGTCGTAACGGATGAAGGCTGGACACCGGTGAAGGGCTTTCGCCATCGCTACCCGGTGGGTATCGATGCCGTCGATCTTAACGTCGGGCTGGACACCGGCACTGCGCATTGAGCGCAGCGCCGGTGATCCTTTATTTCATCCCCATTCGTTTTCGGACGAGCTCGCCCGCTTCCTGATAAGTCTGCGGCAACTTGTCGAGGAACGCGTTCGGCTGGAATAACGGTTGGTACTGCTGCAGAACCGGTAGTAACAAGGCCATCGGTAGTTCCTGAACACGACGAGTTTTGCGGTATTCGGCGATCGGGATTCGAGCAGTGATGATGTCTTCGTGATGATTGTCCGTCTCGGCAAGTACCGTTCCTCGAGGATCGACGATCACGGTTCCTTGATCGCGAGTTCCCGAAGATTCGGGAAACCCGATGTTGTTAGGAGACACTGAGTTACCCACACCCATGGTGTAGATCCGCGCCGAGCGGGCTGTCGCCTTCGCGACCTCCGAGTTGCTACCGCCCGTGACTGAAAGCACGAGCACTTCGGCGCCTTTCAAAGCAAGGCAGGTGTAGAGCAAAGGCTCATTACCCACTGCGGTGATAGCGATGTTGCCGATATCCGTGCGCGCGACCGGCATCACGGCATCCCAGCCGTACATTTCGACGTAACGATCGAGCACGTCATAGACCGTCGTGCCAATGAGCGCGCCGTCGCCGAAGAGCCCGAGTATGTTTCGCGCTTTCCACTGCTTGCTGACGATCTTGCCATCTGGACCCGTGAGCACCGACATGTTGATCACATGGTCTGGCCAGTCCTTTTCTTTGGCATAGCACCCCCACGAGATGTAGCAGCCATAACGCTTGGCTCGTTCACCAATGGCCTCCGACTCCGGACCGGGAAGCTCGAAAGCAATTTGATTGAGTTCCTTGCGGTTCCAGGGTTGAAAGCCCTGGATCGGAAATTCGTGCATGGCGATGAGATCAACCTTAGATCCCCAGCGTCGTTCGCCGTTCCACTCTTCTGGCGAGTTCTGCGCAAGATCGATGAGTCGCAGTACGCGATCCAGATTCCGCTTGAGTGTCTTCGCCCGGTCACGCAGGTCGATCGAGTAAAGCTGAGATTGAACCGCCGCAACGTTGATCGATTCTTGCTTCAGACTCGCTTTGGCGTACTGGCCGCGGTTGGCCACTTGGATGTCATTTGTAGTTGCCGGCGCTGAGACGCCCTCTGCCTTTGCGACGCTGACACCATCACGACCGGCGATAGCCGCCACGCTGGCAACGGCTGCGCCTGTGATCAGAGAACGTCGATCGAGTTTCGGAGTTTTTCTGGGCATGAGTGTCAAGTCCTCTTCATGGTGAAGTCACGAAAAGCCTTCAGATAAACCGACGATATCTCTCTAGGTTTGTCAAAACAATTACAAATCATGCAATAGCCACTCGATGGTGCCGCGTAGTAAAATGCGAGACGTAACTAACGATCTAAATGCCAAGGAGGCATACCTAATCATGGACGATACCCGACGCGGGTTGGCCCTGTCGTGGGCGATGCTTTTCGCTTTTACGCTCGTCGCGATGCCGACGTCTTCGGCTCAATCCGTCGCACAGGACGATCTCGCGCTCGAAGAAGTGGTGGTGACCGCTCGAAAATCGACCGAGTCCCTCATCGATGTGCCACTTGCGATCACGGCGTTCACCGCGGACGCCATCGAGTCTCGGGGTATCTCCAATCTCGATGATGTGGCGTCCTTTACTCCTGGGCTCACGTTTTCTAACGTGCTTGGCGACTTTCTTCCCGCTCCGGTCATCCGTGGCGTTGCGCCGATCGATATCTTCGGCGAACTTAACACGGCCGTTTTCTTTGATGGCGTCTTCGTATCGGGTCGAGAGGGCATAAACTTCAACCAACTCGATCTCGAACGTATCGAGGTCGTCAAGGGCCCGCAGGCCGCGCTCTATGGACGAAACGCGTTCAGCGGTGCAATCAACTACGTGTCCGCAAAGCCGGGCGATGTATTCAAGTCTCGCGCGACGCTCACCGCCGGTAATCGCGGCAAGCGACTGGCATCTTTGATGCTGAGTGGCCCGATCTTCGGTGATTTGAAAGGACGCGCGACGTTCCTGCACGACGAGTGGGATGGCTCTTACGAAAATCAATACTCGGGGCCAGGCCGCAGGGCGACGATCGGCGGCTACGAGTTCTCGACCTTCAACGGCTCTTTGTTGTGGGATGTCAGCGATCAGTTCGCTGCCGAACTCGGTCTCTACATCTCGAGCGACGACGTCGACAACACCGCCACCACCGGGCTCGTCATGAACTGTGAAGATCGACGAGTTCGCGATCAGAACCTCGGATTGAGCGGCAACATCGCTGGCACGACTTACCCGCGCTCGAGTCGCCTACTCAATTATTGCGGTGAGCTGCCGTCGATTACTCGAGACTCTTTGACCACCATGCCGGATGCCACAGGCGAGAAGCGACATCTCATCCGCAGCTATCTAAAGCTTAGCCGCGATATGGCCGGAGGGGCCCTCGAGGCGATCACGGGTTACTCGCGCGTGAAGCAGGGCTATCTCGTCGATGGCTCGCGTAACACGGGAAATACCGTATGGTTCACTTATCAGCCTGCGCCGGTATCGCCATTTCCACTCGGCCCGGGTGTGTTCGGTACACGATCGGGTCCGCTCAAACGTTTTCAGACCGGCTTGCTGCAAGTCGGCGGCGTTGATAACACGTCAGATAAAAGTCAGGAAATCCGGTTTGTCAGTGACCGCAAAAAATCGGTTCGCTACTCCCTGGGCGTTTATTACTACGAGACGTCTTCGGGCAGTGGTCTCGACGGCGCGATCGCGACAACGCCTTTGCCGGCGGATTTCGGCTCCTTTTGTTTGGCCTGCACGTCTTTCGGCCCGACAACGATCGTCGATTTCGTTCGCGACGGCGGCAACGCGGTGTTCCTTCCGTGGTTCCGAGATCCTTCCGGTGGCGCGGGCTTCGATGCCGTCATTATCGAAGAGGCGTCAGCACCGTCGGTCTTCGGCTCGTTCGAGTACGACCTCACCGATCGTTTCACGGCGTCGGTCGAAGGTCGATATACCGATGAAAAGCGATCCTTCGTCGACAAGAGCACTCGAGCCAGTCGCGAAAGCGATTGGGGGCTCAAAAGCTGGCGCGGCACCTTACGTTACAAGCCAGCCGAGCGCGTAACCCTCTTCGCGAGCGTTGCACACTCCGAGAAGTCCGGTGACTTCGATCCGACCCGAGTACGGTTCGTCGATAACGCGGCAGTGGAAGTAACCGTTCCCGCGCCTTTCGATCCCGAGACGCTCAAAAGTATCGAGCTGGGTATGAAGGCTGAGTTTTTCGATCGTCGACTCGGCGTCGAGCTCGATGTGTATCAGCTCGACTGGTCCGACATCGTCATTCCGCAGGTGATCTCCAAGATCGACGGACGAGAGATCGTGTCCGCAACGGGCGTCAACGTGAACGCTGGCGATGCCACGGTCAAAGGTGTCGAACTCGCGATACTGGCGAGGCCGTTCAGCGGCTTAGAGTTGAATGTCGGCGCATCTTTCGCCGATCCGACATACGACAGGGCGCAGGTTGAAACTTTCGGCGACTTCCCGAGCTTTGCGCCGACGGGCGATATCTCAGGGAATCAGATTCTCCGGACGTCGAAGATTCAAGCGAACGCAGGGCTTCAGTATTCGATGAATATCGGTAATGGAGATGAAATGGTCTTCCGTACCGATGTATCGCATCGCGGCAAGCAGTTCGCCGACGCGTCGAATCAGACCATCGTTCCGGCCTCAACGTTCGTGAACGCCTCGTTGGGATTACGTTCTGAAGAATGGTCGGTTGAGGTTTGGGGTCGAAACTTGACCGATGAAGATGCGCCGACGGGAGCATTCCGCGACGCGGTCCTCAGCAATACGCTACCGAATGGCAACTACTCGACCGGAACCTTTCTTCCTTTTCGATACAGCGTGTCGCATCCGCGTCGGACGACTTATGGTGTGACGCTTCGGTATAACTTTTGATGGTTGGCGGACGGTGAGCCGATGGGAATGGCGAGTCCAAGAACCTGCTTGTAACGGATATCGCACTCGATGCAGCGCCCTTTGGCGCTGCACCACCGTAGGCTCTTTCCGTCGAGACGCCCCCAAAAGTGACCGGCGGAGTCGAGATCGAATTCGCGTAACAGCTCGATGAAACTGCGACTTCGGGAGAGAGGGCGGTAACGACGCCACACACCGGTCTTTGTGGCGCTCGGATCAAAATAATCGAGCGCCCAGTCTTGGGTCAGGCATCGATAACGGAATCGTGCGACAGGCGAGGGCAGACATGTTCCCGGTACGCCACAGATGCGCTTGAGTTCATGAATCACCGCATGATCTTCGGCGATGTAATAGCCGAGCAGCACCGTATTACGAGCCGTAGGCGGACACACTCGCTCGCAATAGCTCTCGAGCAGCCGCTCTATCAGCGTGTGGGTATGTTGGGGAATGGTATTCACGGCATTCCTCGGTACGGTAAGCCTAGCGCGAGGCGTGATGTGCCCGCTATCCTCACCGCGATGGTCAATAAACTCCCACTGCATCATGAGGACGTCGGCACCGCAATTCAGGCGGTCATTGCGCCGCGCCCGGTTCCGTTCGGTAAGCGCGTGTTCTGGCGGCTTGTGCTGTGGGCATTACAAACCTCCGTGGGGCGCGCTCTGATCGCGCATCGTTACGGTACACACCAGAGAAGCTGACCCTGTGCAAAGTGTATTCATGCTGATCGCGTTTCTCGTCGGAGCCGGGCTCGTCATTCAAGTCGGGCTCAATATGGCGGTCAGCCGTGCGCTCGGTGGCGCGCTGTACGGCACCCTGGCCAATTTCTTGATTGGCACGACGGCGATCGCCGTATTCATGTTTTTGACCCGCCAGTCATGGCCGGCTCGTGAAGCCTTCGCCAGCGTTCCGGCCTGGGCGTGGCTCGGTGGGTTGTTCGGCGCACTTTATGTCGGCGTCGCCACTTTCTCGGGCCCTAGGCTCGGCGCGCTGTTACTTCTCGCGCTGACTGTCGGCGGACAAATGCTGGCCTCCGTGATCGTCGATCACTTCGGGCTACTGGGCTTTCCCCAGCATCCCATCAGTCTCGGACGAGTGGTGGGTATCGCATTGTTGATTTCGGGTATTTGGCTGGTGGCGACCCGCTGAGGTCGATCAGTCGGCGTGCGAGGCTTCGCAGTCGCCGCAGAGACCCTTGATTTCGAGTGACGTCGGTTCGATGCGGAAACCGGCGGCGAGCGACTTCTCGGCGAGCAAGCGGTTGATCTCCGGATCGTCGATCTCTACGACTCGGTGGCACTTTCTGCAAACGAGAAATTGAGCAATGTGCGCGCGCGCCGGCTCGTCGCACCCGATGAAGGCGTTGAGAGAATCGATGCGATGCACGAGCCCGGCATCGATCAAAAATTCGAGCGCACGATAGACAGTGGGTGGGGCCGCTTTGTCCCGCTCCTTTGCGAGCTCGGCAAGAATTTCGTACGCCCCGATGGGTTCGTGCGCACGCCAGACGATTTCTAGAATCCGCCGACGGACGGGCGTCAGGTTGAGCCCGCGTTTGGCGCACACCTCCGCAGCATTTCGAACGGCCTCGACGATGCAGGCGGCGTGATCGTGTCCCGCAGCATGCGAGTGCGCATGAGTTGCTTCCGAATCGCGGGGTTTGGCCATGCCTTAAGTTATCATGTGACCCCTATGGCGACCACGGATCGGGTGCCCGTCACCGTCCTGACGGGATTCTTGGGGTCTGGAAAGACCACGCTGCTCAATCGGATCCTCTCCGAAAACCACGGCAAACGTATCGCCGTGATCGAGAACGAGTTCGGCGAGGTCGGTGTCGATCATCAACTCGTCATTGGTGCCGAAGAGGAAATCTTCGAAACCAACAACGGCTGTATCTGCTGTACGGTACGCGGCGACCTGCTTCGCATTCTCGGGCAGCTGCTTAAGCGTCGCGACAAATTCGACTACATCATCGTCGAAACGACCGGTATAGCCGATCCGGGCCCCGTGGCTCAAACCTTTTTTCTCGATGACGACTTCAAGCAACAATTTTTGCTCGATGCGATCGTCACGGTGATCGATGCGCGACACATCGAAAAGCATCTCGATGAGATGAAAGAGCCCGGTGAGCAAGTCGCCTTCGCCGATGTCATCCTGCTGAACAAGACTGACCTCGTGACCGAGTCAGAGCTTGAGCGTACCGAACGGCGGATACGAGCCATGAACGGCACGGCTAAGATTTTCCGCACCCAAAACGCCAATGTCCCCATCGATCGCGTGCTGGACGTTGGCGCCTTCGACTTGCAACGTGCGTTGGCTGTCGACGACAGTTTTCTCGAGCCCGAATATCCTTTCGAGTGGGGTGGCGTGTACGAACTCCCCGCCGGACGATTCACACTGCGAACCGGCTCTGACGCGCACGCCCACCACGATCATCACCACGACCACGATCATGGGCACGAACACCACGACCATGGCCACGACCATGGCCACGATCATGGTCACGATCATGCTCATGCTCATGCTCATGCGGGCGGACTCGGTCTCGTGATGTTGCCCGTATCCGCGTCGAACTCCGCGGCACTCGATGCATCCATCGAGCTCGCCGTACGGGCCTTCGCCGAAGACGCGACATCTGTCGCCTGCGGGGGTCGCATCGTGCCGGGTAATGCGCGATATGCCATCGATGTCGATCACGACGGCAGCCATTTCGACATTGAGGTGTCCAAAGCGGGCGCGTACGCAATGTTCTGCGAGCATGCGCCGGCCGAATTTGATCTGCGTATCGATGGCGTTCGACCCACGGCTCAGCGTGCATTCGCTTCGCATCATCACGATGAGGAGATTTCGTCGATTGGCATCAGTGACCCGCGTCCGCTCGATGCGAAGAAAGTCAACGACTGGCTGTCTTATCTGCTTCAGAGCCGCGGCGCCGATATCTTTCGAATGAAAGGCGTGTTGTCACTCAAGGGCGAAGATCGTCGCTACGTTTTCCACGGCGTCCACATGATGTTCGATGGGCAGCTCGAGCGCTCGTGGCCGGCTGGCACTACGCGACAGAACACGCTGGTATTCATCGGGCGGAAGCTCGACCGGCAAGAGCTTGAGGCCGGATTCCACTCCTGTATCGCGTGAAGCAGCCGTCCGTCATTCTCGAACGACGCGGCAGCGTCGCGCTCGATGACTACGTCGCCGACGTATCTTGGTCTGGCGACTCACGTCGTCTGGCCGTCGCCGGCGGAGAAGGCAAAGTATTTCTTCTCGCGCACGATGCATCATCGATGACGGCACGTTCGGTTGGCGAGCATGGCATGGGCGCCATCACGGTGGCTTGGCAGCCGCGCGGAGCGGCGTTCGTCACGAGCGGCCAAGACTCGCGCCTCGCGCTATACGATGCTGAGGGCACACTCCTCTGCGAGCAACGCCCGGCGATGGCGTGGACGACCGCCGTGGCCTGGACCTCCGATGGCAAACGCTTGGCCACCGCCGCAGGCAAGCAGATCACGCTCTGGTCTCCATCACTCGAGAAAGAGCATGCCTTCGCGCCGTCATCTGCGACCGTCGTCGCCTTGAGCTGGGACAAACCCGGCCGTGACTTAGGCGCGGCAATCAATGGCGGTCTCGTCGTGCATCGCGTCGAGCCGCCTCGATTTCAGATGCGTCACTACAAATGGGCTGCGCCGTGTCTCGCGGTGGCGTTCAGTCCAAATGGCCGATATCTCGCCACAGGAACGCAGGATGGCTCCGTTCATTTCTGGCATCTGTCGACCGGACGCGATTCGCAGATGCGTGGCTACCCTTCCAAGGTCGAGCAGGTTTCGTGGAGCGGCGATTCCCGTTATCTCGCGACGGCCGCGGATGACCAGGTCGTCATTTGGGACTTCAGTGGTAAGGGTCCGGAAGGTTCTCGTCCTCTGCAGTTGCGCGGGCATACCGACCGAATAGAGTGCGTCGCGTTTCAGCCCTCGGGCAATTATCTTGTGACGGGCGGAAGAGACTGGCGGGTTTCGTTGTGGTTGCCAGGTAAATCCTCGAGTGCTCTCGATGCCCAGCTGACCGATTCCGAACCCACCTGCCTTCGATGGTCTCCCGATGGGCGCTTCGTGGCTGTTGGCGAGCGCGGCGGGAAGGTCTCCATTTTTGAGCTCGTCCGTATCGCGTGATTGCTCGGCGCACGCGCCGCGTATTAAGGTGTGACGGAACTCTCGTCGGAGATGCTCCATGTCGCCCTTGATTCGTCTCAATACAGTCTTTGTCGCCGCCTTGCTCTCGGGTGCCACCGCCTTCGCACAGGACCTCGGCACGCGACTCGATTCTGCAATCACGACGCTCGAACCTCGCGTCATCGAATGGCGTCGCGATCTCCATCAGAATCCAGAATTATCGAATCGCGAGTTCCGCACCTCAAAGATTGTGGCCGAACATTTGAAGCGACTCGGACTCGACGTTCAGACCGGTATCGCAAAAACCGGCGTAATCGGAGTGCTCAAGGGCGGAAAGCCCGGACCCACCATCGCCTTACGCGCCGACATGGACGGTCTGCCGGTCGTCGAGCAAACGGATGTTCCGTTTCGATCGCGGGCCACCACGACTTACCGAAACGAAACGGTTGGCGTCATGCACGCCTGCGGACACGACGTACACACCTCCGTGTTGATGGGACTCGCCGAAGCGTTCGTCGGTATGAAAGCCGATCTTCCCGGTACGGTGATTTTTTTGTTCCAGCCTGCTGAAGAGGGCGCCCCGGAAGGTGAGAAGGGCGGCGCTTCGCTGATGATCGAAGAGGGAGCGCTTCAGCGTCACCGACCCGAGGCGGTTTTCGGACTTCACGTCTTCGCCAACATGCCGACGGGCATGATCGGATATCGCGGCGGACCTCTGATGGCAGGTTCTGATACCTATCGCATCCTGGTCAAAGGCAAGCAAACCCACGGAGCTCGGCCCTGGAGTGGTATCGATCCCGTCGTGATTTCCTCGCAAATCGTGAGCGCTCTGCAGACGGTGGTGAGCCGTCAGACCGACATCACCCTTAACCCTGCGGTGGTTACCGTCGGCGCGATCAAGGGCGGAATTCGATTCAACATCGTGCCCGATCAAGTCGAAATGCTAGGTACGATTCGCACTTTCGATCCGCAACAGCGCGCGGCAATCATCAAAAATATTGATCGCATGGTGACGCATATCGCCGAGGCGAGCGGCGCGACGGCCACGTTCGAAATCCAGTCCGGCAGTAACCCCGTGGTACGCAATGATCCGTCGTTGACCGAGAGGGTGCTTCCGTCTCTGAAACGAGCGGCGGGGGCTTCTAATGTAAGAGCGGTTCCGCTCGTCACGGGTGCTGAAGACTTCGCCTTCTTCGCCGAGCAAGTGCCAAGTTTCTTTTTCTTCGTCGGAGTCACGCCGCGAGATCAGAACATGCTCACGGCGGCATCGAACCATTCGCCGTTGTTTTACGTCGATGAAACCGCCATCCCGATTGCCAGTCGGGCATTTGGACAGCTCGCGCTCGATTACTTGATCGCAGGCGCCGGCGGGGCATCAGCCATCACACCCTCGAAGTAACTTCGCTCGGCGATCGAGTCTCTGCGATCAGCTCGTGCTGCGCTTGATTTCGGCGGCGCGCTTTACGGCCGCACGGATTCGCGGATAAGTACCGCAGCGACAAAGATTGCCGTTCATCGCTGCGTCGATGTCGTCGTCCGTCGGATTGGGTTGCACTTCGAGAAGCGCTGCGGCAGCCATGATTTGACCCGACTGGCAGTAGCCGCATTGCACGACGTCAAGTTCTAACCAGGCTTTTTGTACCGGATGCGTCGCTGTATCACCCGATAGATTTTCGATGGTGCTGATCTCGCTGCTGCCGACGGCGGATACGGGCGTCACGCATGAGCGAATCGGCTGACCATCGAGGTGTACCGTACAGGCCCCGCACTGAGCGATTCCGCACCCGTACTTCGTGCCCGTGAGCTTCAGTACGTCACGGATGACCCATAGGAGGGGTGCATCGGCTTCGACGTCGACCTCTCGGACCACACCGTTCACTTTGAGGCTGATCACACAGATTCTCCGGGTAACATGCAGCGGACGATTGGACTATACCCAAGTTGACGTCTCGGGAGCTCAGACTTGGAAATCGAATTCTTCGGCGCCGCCGGTGAAGTGACGGGATCCTGCCACATCCTCAGGGTAGGAGGACGGACTTTGCTCGTCGATTGCGGGCTGATCCAGGGTGGTCATGATGCGACCCGCCGCAACCGCCTCGACTTCCCGTTCGATCCCGCACACATCGACGCCGTACTGCTGACCCATGCGCACATCGATCACTGCGGTCGGTTACCTTTGTTGGTCAAGAGAGGCTTTCGAGGCACGATCTACACGAACGCGGCCTGTCGCGATCTGCTGCCTCTATTGCTTCGCGATACGGCAGACCTCGCAGCACGAGAAGCAGAGCGACGAGCGCGAAGGGCGGATGAAGACGAGCCTAGGTTCGAGCCTTTGTTCGATCTCGACGATGTCGAACGTACGCTGAAGCTCGTACGAGCACTGCGCTATGACGCCGAATACGCGCCGTACCCCGGAGTCTCCATGCGAGTACGGGACGCAGGGCACATTCTTGGCTCAAGCAGTATCGAGGTCTCGTGCACTGAGCACGGAGTAACGAAGCGAATCGTGTTCAGCGGGGATCTCGGACAGTACGACTCACCCATTCTTCTTGACCCTTACCGTTTCGAGTCGGCTGACCTTGTGCTCATGGAGAGCACTTATGGAGATCGCCTCCATCGTCGTCGAGAAGACACAATCAAAGAAATCGGCGAAATCATCCGTGAAGCCGATCAAGAAAACGGCAATATACTCGTACCCGCGTTTGCCGTAGGGCGCAGCCAAGAAATTCTTTACCTGCTCGGTCAATACTTCGACGAATGGGGTCTTGATCGCTGGAAGATTTTTCTCGATAGCCCGATGGCAATCGAAGCAAGCAAGGTCTATTGGGCTCACGCCGAACGTTTCGACGAAGAAGCGCGGCGTCTTCGGGAAACTTTCGAATCCATGCCCGAGCTACCCAATCTTCGCCTGTGCAAAACGCCGCAGCAGTCGCGCGAAATCAACTCGATTCGGACTCGGGCGTTCATCATCGCCGGCAGTGGTATGTGCAATGGCGGCCGCATCCTGCATCATTTTCTGCAAAACCTCGAGCGACCCGAGTGTCATGTCATGATCACGGGGTTTCAGGCGCCCGGGACGCTCGGCCGCCAGCTCGTCGATCGGGTATCAACGGTCAGGATCCACGGGCAAACTCTGCACCTTAGGGCTAAGGTTCATACGGTGGGCGGGCTATCCGCCCACGGTGATCAGGCTGATCTCTTGAGGTGGTATGACTCGTTTTCAGGCCGACCCTTGGTCTGCTTGGTTCACGGTGAATCCGAGCCTGCGCATGCGCTTCAACATAAAATAGACAAACTGGGCGGCAAGGCTATCGTGCCGAAGCCCGGGACCCGGCTCGATCTCGCCACCATGACCATGACATCCGGATCAAAAACATGATGCAACGACATCTTGCGCGCCTAGTACGAGTCGAGCCTCGTGAGACGGCTGCAGTGTTCGCGGCGTTCTGCCTTTTTTTCTTTGTGCTCGGCAGTTACTTCGCCGTTCGACCCGTGCGTGAAACCGTGGCGACGTTGTTAGGGCGTGAGCGTGTCGCCGATCTGTGGCTCTACACCGCTCTGTTCTCTATTGCGATCGTTCCGCTTTGGGGCTGGCTCGTCGCTCGGATGCGTCGCAGCCTTCTGCTTCCGCTGCTCTACGGATCGGTTGCCGTCATCCTCGCCATCATCGGATCATCCATTCAGGTCGATGAAAGCAACTTGCGTGTCGGCACGTTCTTTTATGTCTGGGTCAGCGTCATCAATCTGATGCTCGTCTCCGTATTCTGGAGTTTCCTGCTCGAGATGTTCGACAGCGAGCAGGCGAGACGACTCTTCGGGTTCATCGCCGCGGGCGGCACACTCGGCGCACTGGTGGGGCCACTTACGGCGCGTCTCACGGTCGACGTCATCGGAAACTCCGGCGTGCTGTATCTCGGCACAGTTGGATTTCTCGGCGCGATTTTTTGCCAGCGTATTCTCATCAAAATATGGAATCGTCAGCCTCCCTCGGGGGCGCCACTCAAAGCCGATGCGGGGCTTGACGATGAAGGTCTCGGCGGCAACCCGTTCGCCGGAATTTTCATCGTGCTGCGCTCACCCTATTTACTCGGAATTGCGCTATTCGTCGTGTTCCTCTCCGCCGTGAACACGTTCGTTTATTTCGAGCAACTTCGTATCGTCAGCGAGACGTTTTCAGATACCACGCGCCGCACCGAAGTATTCGCCAATATCGACTTCATCGTGCAAGCGCTCACCATTCTCTCGCAGGTGTTTCTCACCGGTCGTATCGCCTCAAAACTCGGTGTCAGGACGTTACTCACGTTCGTTCCCGTGTTGATGATTGGCGGATTCATGCTGCTGTCGATGCTAAACATATTCGGCATGGTTGCGGCATTACTCATCCTGCGCCGCTGGGGGGAGTATGCGTTCGTTCGTCCCGGACGCGAGATGCTTTGGGGCGCCATGGACAAAGAATCGAAATATAAAGCGAAGAGCTTTATCGACGTCCCAGTCTACCGGGCTGCCGACTATGTGGGTGCGCAAGCGAAGACGGCGCTCGATGCAGTCGGAGCATCGCCAGCGGGAGCCGCGTTCGTCGGTGCTGCGCTGGCAACGGGCTGGGCGGTCAACGGTTGGTGGCTTGGTCGTCGACACGATCGTGCAGCAGCGCTTGATGATCAACCCGACTCGAAAAAATAGTGGTCGCAATGAGATCGTTGATCATTAAATGCGCGTTGGCATTCGTCGTTTTTCTCAGCACGGCGATGGCGGCGTCCGCCGAGTCTGTCAGCGGATCGCAAGAGCGCGCGGCACTCGATCTACTCGCGGCGATCGCCACGGGTGATACGCAGGCGGTCGCGTTCGCCATTCATCCGTCCGAGCTCGATCGTCTACGCATCATGATCGTGCAGCGTTTGCGAGAGGAGGCGGCTCGCGGAGAGTCCGTGATCCGCGTACGACTTTTCGGTGATGCCACGCCGATCGGCGAGATAGAGCGTCTAACGAGCGTCAATCTTTTTCGAGCGATTGCTCGTCGGCTGACTCTTCGCGCACGACCCTATGACAAACTCGACGGACTCACTGCGGTACGCGATGGTAAGTTCGTACACGTGGTCTTAAAAGGGCGGCAGCCGCCCGATCGTGGGCGTGTCGAAGTGGTCGAGCTGGTGACGCTCGTGCCCTACGGCAAAGAATGGAAAGCGGCGATCCCGCTCGAGATCGAGGCGCAAATCGACGATCTCGTCGCCGGACGAGTGCGAGTACCGAGTTCGAGCGCTGCAGCGGTCGGGGCGGGCTCGGTCGGTACAGGAGCAACTTCTTCGAACACAGCACCGCCAATACCTTCGCGCAATACGCCCGAGATTCTGAACTTGCTCGATCAAGCAGAGAAAACATTGGTGGAGGGTCGATGCGACCGGTACTACCGAGATTTCCTCAGTCCGGAACTACGCCGCACGTTGTCGGGTCGAACCCTCGATGCCTTGATTGCGGCATGCAATCGAAGCATCGCAACGCGTGAACTATTGATCGCTGCGTTGCGGATCGTCCGGCGGACCGCTCCGGTTTTCGAGGAAGGGGGCAGTCGGGCCGTCTACGATGTCGAGGGGCAGGGGTTGCCCTATGATCGATACGTACTTGAACGCGTCGACGGCCGTTGGTTTATCGCGGAATAATATCGAGCCAAAGAATCAGGAGACCGACCATGACCCATCGTACCTTCCATCGTCCGACAAGAATTCTTGCCGTGACCTTTCTGACGGCACTGATCTCTGCTTGCGGCGTCTCGCCTCAAAAAGTGACTGTACCTGTAGTGGCGTCGGTCGATCTTCCGCGCTTCATGGGCCCTTGGTACGTCATCGGTGTGATTCCGACCTTCATTGAGAAAGATATCTACAACGCGATCGAGTCCTATGAACTCGCGCCTGATGGCACCATCAAGACGACGTTCACCTTCAATAAGGGCGCATTCGATGGGCCCGCCAAGCAGATGGAGCCGAAGGGGTTTGTCATCCCGGGCACCAACAACGCGATCTGGGGTATGCAGTTCGTGTGGCCGATCAAGGCGGAGTACGTCATTTCCCACGTCGATGCCGACTACACCGAGACCATCATTGCCCGTAGTGCACGCGACTACGTCTGGATCATGGCCCGCACGCCGACGATGGACGAGGCGCGATACGCGGAGCTCGTGAAGAAGGTGGCGGACATGGGCTACGACGTGAGCAAGCTCGTGAAGGTGCCGCAAACGGCGAAGCCCGCGGTGGCGTCCGCCGCTGCTGCGCCTGCTGCAGCCGCCCCAGCGATGCCGACGGCCGAGCGCACCGCCGAAATCCTCGCCTCGGTGCCAGCCGTCAAACCGGCGGAACTGCGGGCGCGACTCGCCCAAGGCTCGAGCCGACCGGTGGTTCTCGATGTTCGTCGGGCGGATGAGTTCGCCGCCGGGCATGTCGAGGGGGCTCTCAATGTGGCGCACACCGTGGTGATGGCGAGTCCGTCAACGGCTGTCCCGGCGGCAAAAGACGCGGAAATCGTGCTCTATTGCGGGTCCGGTCGTCGGGCCTCGGCCGCTATCGAGGCGCTTCGTACCGCGGGCTACACCAACCTGAAGCACCTAGAGGGGGACTACCCCGCCTGGAAGGCCCTGGCCGCCGGCTCGACCCCCTCACCCTGAGCAGAACCGCCTACCGATTCGGCGCTCCGACAGCCCCCTCCGCGGTCGTTTTCGGAGGTCTTTCCCGCGGGGAGTAACCCCTTGCTAGACTGCCGTTTTTGGCAGGGAAAGCCCGCGCTCATGGCCAAAGACGACATCCTCGACTCCGGAGCCCTCCCGGCATGGGAGAAAGCTGCCGCGAAGGCGGCCCCCGGTGGCGATATCTCCAAACTCGTTTGGAAGACCCCCGAGGGTCTCGAGGTCAAGCCGCTCTATACCGCGGCCGATCTCGAAGGGTTGGCCCATGCCGATACCTTGCCCGGGTTTGCCCCGTTCCTGCGCGGTCCGCAGCCCACCATGTACGCCGTGCGCCCGTGGACGATTCGTCAGTACGCCGGGTTCTCGACGGCCGAGGCGTCGAACGCCTTCTATCGTAAGTCCCTTGCAGCCGGTGGGCAGGGCGTGTCGGTGGCCTTCGACCTTGCAACGCATCGCGGGTACGACAGTGATCATCCTCGTGTGACGGGCGACGTCGGCAAGGCCGGCGTGGCGATCGATTCCGTCGAGGATATGAAGATCCTGTTCGACGGCATTCCGCTAGACAAAGTGTCTGTATCGATGACGATGAACGGTGCGGTGCTTCCGGTACTCGCGGCCTATGTGATTGCCGCCGAGGAGCAGGGCGTCAAACCCGATCAACTTTCCGGGACCATACAGAACGACATCCTCAAGGAGTTCATGGTCCGCAATACTTATATCTATCCGCCCGAACCGTCGATGCGCATCGTCGGCGACATCATCGAGTACACGGCCCGCAACATGCCGAAGTTCAACTCGATTTCGATTTCGGGTTATCACATGCAGGAAGCCGGTGCGAATCAGGCACTCGAGCTCGCCTTCACGCTGGCTGACGGCAAAGAATATGTGAAGACTGCGCTCGCGAAAGGTCTCGACGTCGACGAGTTCGCGGGACGGCTCAGTTTCTTCTGGGCGATCGGTATGAACTTCTATCTCGAAATCGCCAAGATGCGAGCCGCTCGATTATTGTGGTGGCGCATCATGAGCGGTTTCGGCGCAAAGAATCCGAAAAGCCTGATGTTGCGCACGCATTGCCAGACTTCGGGCTGGAGCCTCACAGAGCAAGATCCATACAACAACATCGTACGGACCACCATTGAGGCGATGGCTGCGGTGTTCGGCGGAACGCAGAGTCTGCACACCAACTCTTTCGACGAGGCGATCGCTCTTCCGACCGAGTTCAGTGCGCGCATCGCGCGTAATACCCAGCTTATCCTGCAGGAAGAATCGCAGATCACCCGAGTGGTCGATCCGTGGGCCGGCAGTTACATGATGGAGCGACTGACCCAGGAAATGGCCGATAAGGCCTGGTCGATTATCGAAGAGGTGGATGCCCTCGGCGGTATGACCCGCGCCGTCGAAAGTGGTTGGGCGAAGTTACGTATCGAGGCGAGTGCTGCCGAGAAGCAGGCGCGCATCGATTCCGGGCGTGATGTCATCATCGGTGTCAATAAATTCCGCCTCGAGAAAGAAGACCCGGTCGAGATTCTCGAAGTCGATAACGTCGCCGTGCGTGAAACCCAAATCGCCCGACTCCAAAAAGTGCGCGCTTCGCGAGATGGGAAAAAAGTATCGGCGTCTCTCGCTGCGCTTACCGCTGCGGCGAAGTCTGGCCAAGGCAATCTGTTCGCACTCGCGATCGAGGCGATGCGCCTTCGTGCGACAGTGGGCGAAGTGAGCGACGCGCTCGAGCAGGCTTGGGGCCGGCATCGAGCTAATTCTCAGGAGGTCAGTGGCGTGTACGCAGGAGCCTACGAGTCGCGAGAGGATTGGACCGCCTTGCAAGCGGATATCTCCGCCTTCGCCGAAAGCCACGGCCGACGCCCGCGCGTGATGATCGCCAAGCTCGGACAGGACGGGCACGATCGGGGTGCGAAGGTTGTGGCGAGCGCGTTCGCCGATCTCGGCTTCGATGTCGATATCGGGCCTTTGTTTCAGACGCCTGAAGAGTGCGCGCGACAGGCTATCGAAAACGATGTGCATGCGGTCGGCGTGAGCACACTCGCGGCGGGTCACAAAACCTTGGTGCCCGAGATCATTCGCGCTCTGCGCGAGCAAGGCTCGCCGGAGATCATCGTATTCGTCGGCGGCGTCGTTCCGCAGCAAGACTACGCGTTCCTGCGAGAGGCAGGTGTGAAGGGTATCTATGGCCCGGGCACGCCGATCCCTGAGAGTGCACGTGACGTACTCAACCACATCAAGCGCGCCACTGATGGCGCTTGATCAAGACGACGTTCGTTTGATCGACGGCGTGCGCAGTGGCGATCGTCGCGCGCTCGCCAAGGTGATCACGCTGCTCGAGTCGACGAGATCCGATCACCGTCGTCGCGCTGATGCCGTTCTCGATGCCTTGTTACCCCATACGGGTAAGGCCCTGCGACTCGGCATCTCGGGAGTGCCCGGCGTCGGCAAGTCGACATTCATTGAAGCGCTCGGGATGTTTCTTCTGGCGCGCGGACACAAAGTCGCCGTTCTCGCGGTCGACCCGTCTTCTGGTGTATCCGGTGGGTCCATCCTCGGCGACAAGACACGGATGGAGCGACTCTCGGTTCAAGAGAAGGCCTACATTCGACCGAGCCCCTCATCAGGTACGCTCGGTGGTGTGGCAGAAAAAACCCGCGAGGCCGTTCTGGTCTGTGAAGCGGCGGGATACGACGTCGTGATCGTCGAGACGGTGGGCGTGGGTCAATCTGAAACTACGGTCGCCGGCATGACCGACATGTTCATCTTGCTGCAGTTGCCGAACGCAGGCGATGACCTGCAAGCGATGAAGAAAGGCATCATGGAGCTCGCCGATCTCATCGTGATCAATAAAGCAGATCTCGATCCCGATGCCGCAACACGCGCCGAAGCTCAGATCACCTCTGCCCTGCGAGTGCTGCGTTTTACAGGAGCGCCGGGCTCACATGACGAGTCGCGTTGGCATGTGCGTGTGATGCGTGGTAGCGCACTCAAGGGCGATGGGCTCGAGGCGTTTTGGTCCAACGTCGCTGATTTTCGAGCTCTGCGCGAGCGTAGCGGCGAGTTCGCCGAGCGTCGTCGCCAGCAGGCACTCACCTGGATGTGGGACGAAGTCCATGCGCGCCTCGTCGCCGACTTCCGCGATAGTGCAGCCGTCTGCGCTGCGTTACCGAAGACTATCGATGATGTCACTCACGCTCGGGTCGCGCCGTCATCGGCGGCACGCAGACTTCTCGATCTTTTCGAAGCACACTGACACACAAGAATTCAACACAGGGATAGCCCATGCACGACATCATTCACCTACTCGAACAGAAGCGCGCCCAGGCCCGACAGGGCGGCGGACCAAAGCGCGTCGCTGCGCAGCACGCCAAAGGCAAGCTCACCGCGAGGGAGCGCGTCGAGCTATTGCTGGACGACGGCACGTTCGAAGAGTGGGATATGTTCGTCGAGCATCGCTGCGCCGATTTCGGCATGCAGGATCAAAAAATTCCGGGTGATGGCGTCGTGACGGGATGCGGCTTCATCAATGGCCGCCTCGTGTTCGTATTCAGCCAAGACTTTACGGTCTTCGGCGGTTCGCTCTCTGAGGCGCACGCGCAGAAAATCTGCAAAGTGCTCGACACGGCTATGAAGGTCGGTGCGCCCGTAATCGGGATCAACGACTCGGGCGGCGCCCGCATTCAGGAGGGTGTCGCCTCGCTCGGTGGGTATGCCGAAGTCTTCCAGCGTAATGTCACCGCATCAGGCGTCGTGCCGCAGATCAGTCTGATCATGGGCCCATCGGCGGGCGGCGCGGTGTATAGCCCGGCACTCACCGACTTCATTTTCATGGTGAAGGACAGCTCCTACATGTTCGTCACCGGCCCCGACGTCGTCAAAACCGTGACACACGAAGAAGTGACGGCGGAAGACCTCGGTGGCGCGATCACTCACACGACGCGTAGCGGTGTCGCGGACCTCGCGTTTGATAACGATGTCGAAGCCATCTTGATGTTGCGACGCTTCTTCAATTATTTGCCGGCCAACAATCGCGAAAAGCCGCCGATGCGCGAAGCCTTCGATCCGCCGGATCGCGACGACTACTCACTCGATACGTTAGTGCCCGATAACCCGAATAAGCCTTATGACATGAAGGAGTTGATCACCAAGGTGGTCGACGATGGCGAGTTCTTCGAGCTGCAACCCGAGTATGCGAAGAACATCATCATCGGCTTCGGTCGGATGGACGGCCAGGTCGTCGGCATCGTAGCCAACCAACCGCTCGTGCTCGCGGGCTGCCTCGATATCAAGAGCAGCATCAAGGCGGCTCGGTTCGTGCGTTTCTGCGACGCGTTCAATATTGCGGTCGTTACGTTCGTCGACGTACCGGGCTTCATGCCGGGCACGGCGCAGGAATATGGTGGCATCATCAAGCACGGCGCAAAGCTGCTCTACGCCTATGCGGAGTGCACGGTGCCCAAGGTGACCGTGATTACACGCAAAGCCTATGGCGGTGCTTATGACGTCATGGCTTCGAAGCATCTGCGTGGCGACATCAACTTCGCATGGCCGAATGCCGAAATCGCCGTGATGGGTGCAAAGGGCGCCGTCGAGATCATCTTCCGTGAGGAGAAGTCCGATCCGGCGAAGCTCGCAGCGCGAGAGGCCGAGTATCGCGAAAAGTTTGCCAATCCGTTCATCGCGGGTGCCCGCGGCTACATCGACGACGTGATCATGCCGCACGGCACACGGCGGCGAGTGTGCCGAGCACTCACGGTGTTGCGAGACAAGAAAATAGAAGAACCGTGGCGTAAGCACGGCAACATTCCGCTTTGATCGCGCGCAGGGAGTCAAAAATGTTTAAGAAGATACTCATTGCCAATCGTGGCGAAATCGCCTGCCGCGTCATCAAAACGGCTCGCCGCATGGGCATCAAGACCGTAGCGGTGTACTCCGAAGCCGATAAGGACGCACGTCATGTCGAGCTTGCCGATGAGGCGGTGCTGATCGGACCCGCGCCTTCGCGCGAGTCTTATCTCGTAGCCGATCGCATCATCGCAGCGTGTAAGCAAACGGGCGCTGAGGCGGTACATCCGGGTTACGGATTTTTGTCCGAGAACGCCGAGTTCTCTCGCCGGGTCGAGGAAGAGGGCATCATTTTCATCGGGCCGAAACACGCCTCCATCGCTGCGATGGGAGACAAGATCGCTTCGAAAGAGCTTGCGGCAAAAGCCAAGGTCAACACCATTCCGGGTTGGAATAACCCGATCGAGTCGGCCGAGAAAGCGGTCGAGATCGCCAAGAACATCGGATACCCGGTGATGATTAAGGCGAGTGCGGGCGGTGGCGGCAAGGGTCTTCGCGTCGCATGGAATGACAAAGATGCATTCGAGGGGTTTAACTCCTGCCGTAACGAGGCTCGAAACAGCTTCGGCGATGATCGTGTCTTCATTGAAAAATTCGTAGAAGAGCCGCGTCACATCGAAATACAGGTGCTGGGGGATGCTCACGGCAACTGCGTGTATCTTTGGGAACGCGAGTGCTCCATTCAGCGTCGCCACCAAAAGGTGATCGAAGAGGCGCCGAGCCCCTTCCTCGATGACAAGACGCGTAAGGCCATGGGTGAGCAGGCGGTAGCGCTCGCCAAGGCGGTCAATTATCAAAGCGCCGGTACGGTCGAGTTCGTCGTCGGCAAAGACCGTAGCTTTTACTTTCTCGAAATGAACACGCGGCTCCAGGTGGAACACCCCGTTACGGAGTGCATCACGGGCCTAGACCTCGTCGAACAGATGATTCGTGTCGCGGCGGGAGAGAAGCTCGGCTTCGCGCAAAAAGAGATTCGACGCCAGGGTTGGGCGATCGAATGCCGTATCAACGCCGAGGACCCATTCCGCAATTTCCTGCCGTCGACTGGACGACTCGTAAAGTACCGTCCTCCCGCCCAAAACATGGAGGCGGCGCATCCGGTTCCGGCAGAGGGCGGTGTTCGCGTCGATACTGGCGTGTACGAGGGTGGCGAAATCCCGATGTACTACGACTCGATGATCGCCAAACTCATTACCTACGGCGCCGATCGTAACGAAGCGATCGCGAAGATGCGCGAAGCCCTGAATGGCTTCGTCATCCGCGGAATCTCGAGTAACGTGCCGTTTCAGGCGGCGCTGCTTGCGCATCCGCGCTTCATTGCCGGCGATTTCAACACCGGATTCATCGCCGAGCAGTATCCGAAAGGTTTCTCGGCATCGGCAGTACCGCACGATGAGCCCGAGTTCTTGCTGTCGCTTGCCGCTATTTCGCATCGGCGTACGCGTGAGCGCGCCGCGCGGATGACCGGACAGCTTCGCCATCGCGAAGTACGCATTCGCGAAGATTTCATCATCGTGTTACGCGACGAGGCCGGTGGCCGTGATGAAATTCCGGTCAACGTGCATCCCGTCGGTACGATGTTCAACGTGAGTATCGCGGGTCGTACTCATGAGGTGTCCTTCGAAGACAATCTTCGTGACATCGCGGTACACGGATACTTCGATGGCAAGGCGTTCTGCGCTCAGATCGAGCGTATCGGCCTCGGCTACCGAATTTCTCACAATGGCACTAGCCTCTTCGCCAAAGTCTTCACTCCGCGTCACGCGCAGCTCGAAGCCTTGATGCCGTTCAAGGCGCCGCCTGATCTCTCGAAGGTATTGCTCTCGCCTATGCCTGGCCTGCTGGTCGACGTCTCGGTCCAGCCGGGTCAAACGGTGCGTGCAGGCGAGCGTCTCGCGGCGATTGAAGCCATGAAAATGGAGAACATTCTGTTCGCTACGCAGGACTGCGTCGTCTCGGAGGTTCTCGCGAAGAAAGGCGATAGCCTCGCGGTCGATCAGATCATCATCAAGTTTCAGTAAGCGAAGCGGGCAACGTTCAGCATGTCGACTTCATTGAAACGACCCTTTCGAGTTCTCGGCATTCAACAGGTGGCTATTGGCGGCCCGGACAAGCAGCGACTGCGCAGGTTATGGGTCGACATGCTGGGCCTCGAGGTCACCGGAAACTTCGTCAGCGAACGTGAAAACGTTGACGAAGATATCTGCGCCATGGGGCGTGGTGCGATGCGAGTCGAAGTCGATTTGATGCAGCCGCTCGACCCGGAGAAAAAGCCGGCAGTGCACACGACGCCTCTTAATCATATTGGTCTCTGGATTGACGACCTGCCGAAGGCGGTCGAATGGTTGACCGCTCAAGGCGTGCGTTTCGCTCCGGGCGGAATTCGCAAAGGGGCAGCGGGTTATGACATTTGTTTCCTGCACCCGAAATCGAGCGAGGAATTCCCCATCGCCGGTGAGGGAGTGCTCGTGGAGCTTGTTCAGGCGCCGCCCGAGGTCATCTCAGCACTCGGCTGAGTGCGAGACGATCGATCAAGCTTTCGGAATTCGATGTAGCGCGACGATCAGAGTACCAGGGCCTCCATGCACACCGATTGCAGGCCCCATGTCGGTCAGAGCACAAAATTCGACGCTGCCCTTCGGATATTTGGCGACGAGCTCGTCGGCGAGCAGCCGACCTTCTTCTTGCCGATCGCCGTGGCCTACCAGAATACGCACGGTTTCTTTCGCTGGGTCGATACGGTAACGACGCGCAACGAATCGGGCGAATCGACTGCGTAACTTTAACGGCCCGAATAGTCCGCCGCCCGCGCTGATTCGACCGTCTGGCCATGTACGCAAAATCACGTTGAGACCCAGCAGCCTTGCCACCTTGCCGACGATGGCCGGAACACGTCCTCCGCGAACGGCGAAATCGATGCTTCCGAGGAGGGCGAAGGTTTGCGTGTTGTTCATCGCGACTTGCGCTGCGGCGACGACGGCCGGTGCGTCTACGCCTTGGGAAGCCGCTTCGGCTGCCGCGATCGCAATGAGCCCTTGGCCTACGGAGGCATTACGGCTGTCGAGTGCAGCGACGGGCTTTCCTTCGGAGGCAACTCGCTGCGCCGCCTTGGTTGCCGCATCCCAGGTTCCGCTGTGGCGAGACGTGAGATTAATCGACACCACCGCGTCGTAATGCGAGGCGAGGAACTCGAACATCCGACGAAAATCGCCCGGGGGAGGTTGCGATGTTTTGGGATGAGCGGGATTCGTAACGAGTTCTCGATAGAACTCGCTCGGCGTCATGCTCACCTTGTCGAGATAAGAGTAGTTGGCAAAATGAATTCGCACGGGAACGACGTGGATACCATATCGATCGACAAACTCTTCCGGCACATCTGCGCCGGAGTCTACGATCACGGCGACACGCTGAGTACGACGATGATGCGCGGCGCTTTGCTGCATACGCATATCGTCAGCCTTCTGACCGCTGAGCTCACCGAACGTCTCGGCAATGCGGAAGATACTTTCCGGATCGTCGACATGGACGTGGATCTTGGCTTTTCGCTTGCTGCCGCTGACGACGAGACTCGCGCCTGCGCTCGAGAGGGTTTCTCGCAAGAGTCTTAAATCAATGTCCTCACCGCTCTTCGCGGTGAGAAGGCATTCCGTACAGTAACGGTAGTCTTGGTCTACCGCGGGAGCAGCGGAGCCCGCCATGATTTCATCACCGGAATGCACGGGCGCCACCACCGTGCCGAGCTCACCGGTTTCGAGAAAGCGGCGCATGCCCTCGAGCACTTCGACGAAGCCGAGTGCGCCCGCATCGACGACATTCGCTGCGCGTAGCTCCTCGAGTTGATTGCGGGTCGCTTCAAGCGCTTCATTGACTCGGGAAAGTGAGTGCTCGAACAAGCTACGAAAATCCGGCGAACGAGCGGCTTGTGCCTCGGCTGCATCGGCAAATTCTCGCAGCACCGTGAGAATCGTGCCCTCGCGGGGCTGCGACAGCGCCTCTTTGGCATAACCGGCGCCCTTGCGCAGCGCGAGTACGAACTCGCCAATGGTGAGTCGGGCGAGGTGACCCGCTCCGTCGCCAAGCCCGAGTAAAAACTGCGCAAGAATCGCTCCGGAGTTGCCGCGAGCGCCGTCGAGTGCCGCATCGGCAGCGCGGACCAGCATGCTTCCGGCATGGGGCTCAGGCGATCGATCGAGCGACGCGAGCACCGCGGAGAGGGTTAAGGACATGTTGGTTCCCGTGTCGCCGTCGGGTACCGGAAATACATTAATTTTATTGATGTGGTCGGTTTTTTCGAACAGGCGGTAAATGCCTGCTCGCAGTAGGTTCGCAAGTTGCAGTCCGTCGAGTTCGACCAGATTTTGATTCATTGCAGATTGACGGCGAATGAACTATCGTCATATCGAAGGATGATGCCTTGAGGCGTGATGGCCTCGACGAGTAACCCCTCTTGAGAGGACTCGCCCTCCCGGAGTCGTTGCCCGTTCAATAACACGAAGCGTAAAGCTGGGTTGCTATCGTAGACATGCATATTTAGGTCGGTCGATGGCAAGCGGGATCCGCGCGCAAGCAAGTCGTCGCGAGTGAGTAGACCCTCACTTTTTGGAATCTCGATCGGTATCGACTCGATAGTCGATTTCACAGGTTCCGCAGGTAGTGTTCGTACGGGCGATATCGGTGCGTCGATCAGTGAGGCGTTAGCGGGGACAGCTACCGTAGGGCTAGGAGACGATTTCGGTGAATCTACCGACGCTTCCCGTATCAGCAAGAAGCTCACGATCAGCAGGTTGACGGCGAGCAGCGCGATGAGCGCCATCCCCCAAACGGGTAGACGTTGGCGCTGGGCCGCGATCCGGTGCGTGAATACGGCCGGATGGTCCTGGCGCAGTCGCGAATTTTCCGATTTTCGCAGTGCGTCGAGAATGAAAGACATGCTGAAGCAACCCGCCAAAGTTGGCGGAGATCCCCCTTTTTTGGGGAGTATTGCACGGCCGGGACCTCGACGGGCATAGTCCCCGGCATCGTGCACGGACCTTGGCAGCTGCAGTCGCTCCGCGACCTCCAACGGGGAGCTATGCCATCCCGTTTTGGAGGGGTGACGTTTTGGTTCGCGCAGCTCAGCGAGTTTCGCGAGATGCTGTCTAGCGTTCCTGACAATTCGTTTGGCCAAGATGAACTCGATCGGTCACGACGCATGTCAGCGGAGCCCACTCGTGCGACGTATCTCGCATCCTGCTTTCTGCTTCGGCGGGTGATTGGCGCCTACCTCGACCTGTCCCCGCCGGAGATCGAGCTGGTCCGCGGAGAGCACGGAAAGCCGTCGCTGACCGAATCCAAGGCGCACGGCATCCTTCACTTCAATTTGAGTCACGGTGGCGATGCATGGCTATGCGGCGTCTCGCGCGAGCATGTCATCGGAGTCGATGTCGAAACACGATCGCGCGTACCCAATGCAGAGCGCCTCGCGACTCGAGTTCTTTCGGCTCAAGAACGCCTCGCGCTCGCAAATCTCGAATCGTCCGACGATACGACGAAGGACGCTGCCTTTTTGCGCTGTTGGACACGCAAGGAGGCTGTGCTCAAGGCGACCGGGAGCGGATTTTCTTGGGCGGCGCGCGAAATTGACGTCGGCATCGAGTCCGAATTTAAAAGGGCAGCACTACCTCAAAAACCGGGCTGGGAGGCTGGAGTCTGGTCAATTGAGTTGCCGACCTCCGGCTTCGCTGCAGCGGCGGTGATCAAATCAGGGACGGTCACTCCACCCTCTTCGACAATGCACAAACTTTCGCTATGAGTCCCCCAGTCGTATATCGAAGTCCGGCTGTTGTCGCCGCACTCGCTATCGGAGTCGTCGCCGTTACGCTCGCGCTACTTGGCGAGCCGGTGCGAGAGGCTCTTCAATGGAGCCGATCCGCTGTACATCACGGAGAGTGGTGGCGGCTCGTGACGGCTCATATGACTCATCTGGATGCCGCTCATGCTCTGATCAACTCCAGTGTTCTATGTTTGCTCGCCGCGCTCTTCGGTCACGTTTTCAGCGTCGCGAGACATGCAATTCATGCGGCGATCGGCATACTGATGATCGACGTCGGTCTGACATGGTTGGGAGATCTGGAGTGGTACGCGGGGTTATCGGGGGTCTTGCATGCTCTGGCGGCTGCTACGGTTGTGCGTCTGATTGTCGATCGCCATGATCGAGTCGCATGGGGCATCGCGATCTTTGGGCTTTGTAAAATAATTTATGAAAACACGACGGGCGCGCTGCCGTTTTCTGGTGACGAGGCCAGAGTCGTCACCGATGTCCATCTCTTCGGTGTTCTGACGGGAATGGTGTTAGGTCTTTTCCCTGTCAGAAAACGCTCCAAGGCGTTAGTCAGCGACTGCGTTTGAGGATACTCGCCCTCGATACAGCCGCTCCGCCAAACTTCCCGCGAATCGCATCGAGCGCCGCATCAAGCTTTTCATTCTGCTGACGCTCGGAGTCGGCGAAGAGATCCGTCTGGGTCTCGTACGAAAAATCTGAGCTTGAAACACCGAGAAGCCGAATACGGGGTCGCTGTTGTGTTGCGAGCCAGATATCGAACAGCGATTGTGCGCGTTCGTAGATGACTCGACTCTCCGACGTCGGGGTGGCTAGCGTGCACTGTCGAGTCAATGTTTTGAAGTCGTGTAAGCGGATCTTGATCCCCACGCAGGCCGCTTTCAAAGCTTTGGCACGAAGTCGGCCAGAGACTTTGTCGGCGAGTTCTGATAACTCGGTCTTCATCATGTCGATATCACGAAGATCTTCGCCGAATGTGCGCTCGTTACTGACCGACTTTTCTTCGTGCTCCGACTCCACTTCACGGGCATCAAGCCCAAACGCGCGGTCGCGCCAACTTTCCCAATGCTTTCCGAAAATAAGCCGAAGTTTTGACTCCTCCGCCCGTCGGAGCGCGCCGAGTGTGGCGATTCCAGATGCCACGACGTGTTCGCCGAGTTTCCGCCCAAGGCCCGGCAAGCGGCTGACGGGAAGAGGATCGAGCACGTCGTGGATACGGTCTGCAGGAACGACGGTTAGGCCATCGGGCTTGTTCAAGTCAGAAGCGATCTTCGCCACGAGCTTGTTCGAGGCAACGCCCACAGAAGCGGTGAGCGACGTCACTTCCAGGATGCGACGCTTGATATCACGCGCTATTTTCACGGGCTCGCCCTTCAGGGCACGGCTGCCAGTGACATCAAGATACGCTTCATCGAGCGACAGTCCCTCCACGAGCGGCGTGAACTCGTGAAACACGGAGAACACTTGCGCAGAAACTTCGGCATAACGCGCCATTCTCGGTCGGACGCAAATCGCATTGGGGCACAACGTGAGAGCTCGCTGAATCGGCATGGCCGAGCGCACCCCGAATTTCCGTACTTCGTAACTTGCTGCGGCGACGACTCCCCGCCCGCTCACTCCGCCGACGATGAGCGGCTTGCCTCGCAGCTCCGGGTGATCGTGTTGTTCGACCGATGCATAAAACGCATCCATATCGACGTGAAGGATCGCTCGGGTATCCGGCATCATGCGAGAACGGAAGTGATGATCAAATGCTCAGCAATGCAGCAATGCCCGTGAAGGCGAGTACAAATCCGGCGATCACGACGTATAAAAACCCCATCGTCCCGAACTTGAATGCCGACCAGGCTGTCGAGTCTGCATAAAAATTTTTGATACTGCGCCAGCAATACCAGGCGAGAAAGATAAACAGCAGCAACGGTAGCCAGTTAGCGACCAAGGCCGGTAGCGCGGCGTCCAGAATCATATTGATCGATAACGCCATGAACACGGCGCTATGGTTATGTACGAGAAAAATGAGATGTTCGACGTACAGCCTCAGAGGCCGCAAATAGAAGGGCATCATGAGCAACGCAAACAGCGGTAGTAAGACGAACATGGCCTTCGGGAGTGCGCGAAGCAGGGCGTCACCGAAGTCCGCTCCGTTATCGTCGATCATCCGTTGGCAAGCCGCCTGCAACCTCGGTTCGAGTTGTAACCCTCCCGGGCCGTTGTATTTTAACTCGCCACACTCAGCGGGATTATCTATCGACACGACCGCACGGCCCTCGGTCGAGTCGTCTCTGCTGACCGACGTCAATGACAACAGCAGAAAGCACGTCACACTAATGACGATATAAAGCCGTATCGGCGGTAAGTAACTCGCCCTTCGACCGGCAAAATATTCTTGAGTCAGATACCCGGGCCGCGAGAGTAAATACCAAAGCGTCCGCCAGAGTCGTGAGTCCGCGTGAGTGAGAGTTTCGGCAGTCTCATGAAGAAAATGAGCGACTGTCGGTGCATGCGCATCGTGTCGCTGCCCGCAGGCGGAGCAGAAGCGACCCGACAGCGCAGTGCCACAGTTGAGACATTTCACACGAACAGTTCGGCCTGTTCCTGGGTCGGCACATCAGAACGAGGCCGCGGCTTGCCGTTCGTCCCAAGTTCGTGCGGTGCAAAATCGTCGACGTTGACGAGCTCCATCACCTTTCGGTCATAAGTACGTAGCCAGGCCGCTTCTTCGGTAGAGAGCAGCCCAACTCGTTCGCCTTCGTCGATTTGTCCCGGCAGGTCGAGAGCAGTGATGCGGCCCGTCTTGACGCCCTCAACACGCAATCGCTTATCTAGAGATTCAGCCCGATCTGCCATCTCGAGGACTTCCTGCAATAAGCCGAGAGCATTACCGGCCTCGATGCGGCGGTACACCGGGTAGCAAAGGCGGTCACGAACGTCGGTCGGCGCCAATACCAATTCAGAGAGCTTGCGACCGAGTCGATCGTCGGGCGCTGAGTACTGCAATCCACGCGGGAAAATCATCAGGCGCATCACGCCCGCGAGGTAGCGGTTCGGGAAGTTGCGTAAGAACCCGTGAAGCTGTTCCTGGGCCTTGTAGAGCAGATTGCGACACGCCCACTCCACGAGCGGGAAGTCTTCAGGACGACGCCCCTGATTTTCGTAGTGTTTGAGCACCATCGAGGCGAGATACATGCAAGAGAGTACGTCGCCGAGTCGCGCGGAGAGATTTTCTTTCTTTTTGAGATAGCCGCCGAGACTCAGCATCGCCACATCCACAGCAAACGCAAAGCTCGCCGAGAAGCGCACGATATGTTGATAGTAGCGTGCGACCGGACCGTCAACCGGAGAGGCGGTGAAGCGAGCACTCGTCATCGCCATGACGAGCGACCGAACCGCGTTGCTCAAGGTGAACCCGATATGCCCAAACAAGGCGCTATCGAAATCTTTCACGCCCTGAGGGCGATTGGGATTACGAGCGGCTTCCATTTCTTTGAGAACAAACGGATGACAGCGGATTGCACCTTGACCAAAGATGATGAGGCTGCGCGTGAGGATGTTCGCGCCTTCTACGGTGATGGCGACCGGCACGACTTGATAGCCACGACCGAGGTAATTGCGGGGCCCGAGGCAGATACCCTTGCCACCATGAATATCCATGGCATCGTTGGCAATCTGTCGACTCATTTCGGTGACGTGATATTTCAGCATCGCCGACGGCACTGATGGGCGCTCGCCGCCGTCAATCGCACCCGCCGTGACCGAGCGCGCGGCATCCATGGTGTAGGTGAGCCCCACCATCTTGGCGAGTACGCTCTCAACACCTTCGAATTTGCCGACGGGCATATTGAACTGTCGTCGAATCCGCGCGTAGGCCCCGGTCGCGAACACAGCCGCTTTACCGCCACCTGTTCCGCTCGAAGGCAGCGAGATACAACGACCGACGGAGAGCTGCTCGACGAGCATGCGCCAGCCTTGGCCGGCCATCTTCGGACCGCCGATGATGTAGTCGAGGGGAACGAAAACGTCCGTGCCTTTGATAGGGCCGTTCTGGAACGGTACGTTAAGTGGGAAGTGACGACGCCCGATGCTGATACCCGAAGTTTCTCGAGGAATCAGTGCGCAGGTGATGCCGATATCCGTGGTGCTGCCGAGCAGACGGTCGGGGTCGAACATTCTGAAGGCGAGTCCGATGACGGTCGCAACCGGCGCCAGCGTAATGTATCGCTTAGAGAAATTAAGTTTGATGCCGATGATCTCGCGACCCTGCCACATGCCGCGGCAAACGATGCCGGAGTCCGGGAGTGAGGCCGCATCGGAGCCGGCGCGCGGTCCCGTCAATGCAAAACAGGGAATATCCTCGCCGCTTGCGAGCCTGGGCAGGTAATAGTTTTTCTGCTCGTCGGTGCCATAGTGCTGGAGGAGTTCGCCTGGACCCAAAGAATTCGGGACCGCAACCGTAGAGGAAACTACGGCGCTGCGACTCGATAATTTGGCGAGAACGCAGGAGTGCGCATAAGCCGAGAACTCTAGGCCACCGTATTTCTTCGCGATGATCATTGCAAAGAAACCATGTCGCTTGAGGAAGTCCCAAACTTCTTGAGGCATGTCGCCGCGACGATGCGTGATGTCGAAATCGTCGATCATGCGACAGAGTTCTTCACACGGGCCATCAAGGAAAGCTTGCTCTTCCGCGGTGAGCTTCGGCGCCTTCGCGCCGAGCAACTTCGACCAGTTTGGTTTACCCGTGAAGAGTTCGCCGTCCCACCAGACCGTGCCGGCTTCGAGTGCTTCGCGTTCGGTGGACGACATCGCCGGCAGCATCCGCCGGTAGATCTTCATGAAAGGCCGCGTGAGCATCGATTGGCGCAACGGCGTGATGTTGAGCAGCACGAGACCCGCAAACAACAACCAAAGAAATCCCTTCCAGAGGCCCGCCGGTTCTCCGATCGCCGAGTAGGCGACGAGCAGCACACCGAAGGTAACGGTGTAGGCGAGCAAGCTCAGTCTCTTGTAGGCGAGATAGAGCAATGCCGTGATGAAAAGGATCGCAATGACGCCGCCCTTAAGCGTCAGGGCCAGTCCGGCGAGAACCAGCAGGGCGAGGGCGATGAGGATGTGGGTCATGCAGAGAAGACTACTGCATGCCCAATCCTTCTTTAAAGAGCGGCGTCACGCCGCTCAAGATCAGCCCAGTAGGTCTTTGACCCCGTCTCGCTCCTCCAGGAGTTCCTGGTGGGTGGCATCCATGCGCTTTCGACTGAATTCGTCGATGGCGAGACCCTGCACGATTTCGTACTGACCGCCTCGACAGACCACGGGGTATGAATAGATCACACCCTCGGGGATACCGTAGCTACCGTCGGAGGGGATACCCATCGACACCCAGTCTCCCTGTGCCGATCCCCGGAACCAGTCGCGGATGTGATCGATGGCGGCCGAACCGGCGGAAGCGGCCGAGGAGGCGCCACGCGCCTTGATGATGGCGGCGCCGCGCTGCTGTACGGTCGGGATGAAGGTTTTCTCGATCCAATCGGCATCGACGAGGCTGCGAGCGGACTGCCCTTTGACGAAGCAGTGATTGATGTCGGGATACTGGGTCGCCGAGTGGTTTCCCCAGATGATCATTTTCTGGATGTCGTTCACGTGACTGCCGGTTTTCTCGGCCAACTGCGACAAGGCGCGGTTGTGATCGAGACGCGTCATTGCCGTGAAGCTCTGCGGCTTGAGCGACGGTGCGTTCTTCATGGCGATCAATGCGTTCGTATTCGCCGGGTTTCCAACGACGAGCACGCGAACATCGCGAGCTGCCACATCGTTCAGAGCCTTGCCCTGAGCAGAAAAGATTTGTGCATTGGCGAGGAGTAGGTCTTTGCGCTCCATTCCCGGTCCGCGCGGACGCGCGCCGACGAGCAGAGCCGCGTGACAGTCCTTGAACGCCACCCGAGCATCGTCCGTCGCGATGACTTTATTGAGCGTGGGGAACGCGCAGTCGTTGAGTTCCATCACCACACCCTGCAGGGTGGGCAGAGCCGGCGTGATCTCGAGAAGGTGCAAGTTGACGGGCTGGTCGGGGCCAAGCATGGCTCCCGAGGCGACACGGAAGGCGAGGGCGTAGCCGATCTGGCCAGCGGCGCCGGTAATGGCGACATTCAAAGGCTGCTTCATCTCGAGAGTCTCCGGGGAAACAAGTTATTTTCGCGCGCGGATTCTACGGTATCGCCCCTGGCGAGAGACGATGTTCAGGCGACCCTTGACTCTGTTTTAGTGTTGTAGTTATATATAACACTAGAAGGAATGTTCAGGAGGAAGTACCGTGAGCACATGTCCGATCAATCAGATTTCCACGGATTTGGCCCCGATCGTGGCGGCCACCTTGATGGCGTTCGCGCTGACCTTCAGTTTTTTCTGGGGTCTGATCGACGCTTCCGGCGCCCTTTAAACGACTGGACCCTCGGAGCGTCGTGAATGGACTCGCAATGGACTGACAACGCTCCGATCTATCGCCAACTCCGAGATCGTGTGGTGGCGATGATCCTCGAGGGAGTGTTGAAGGAGGGCGATCCTTTGCCCTCTGTTCGTAACGTTGCGGCAGAGTTTCGTATCAACCCGCTGACCGTCCTCAAGGCCTATCAGGCGCTCGCCGATGAACAACTCGTCGAGAAGCGTCGAGGACGAGGGATGTTCGTCAATGCGGGCGCCCGCGAAACCTTGCTCAAAGATGAGCGCGGCCGATTCCTTCGCGACGAGTGGCCGCGTACCCGCGCCACCATCGACAGGTTGGGCTTCACAGTGGACGAGCTGATGTCCACAGGAAAACAAAAATGACTGACGCAGTCATCGTCGCCAAAGATTTACGTAAGCATTATGGAAAGCAGGCCGTTGCGCTCGATGGCGTGAGTTTCACGGTGGGCCGCGGCCGAATCGTCGGTCTCATGGGACCCAACGGCGCCGGAAAGACGACCGCTCTGAAGGCCATACTCGGATTGACACCGTTCGAGGGGCATCTCGATGTGCTCGGTCGCGACCCGCGACGCGAGCGCGATAGCCTCATGCAGGACGTCTGCTTCATCGCCGATGTCGCCGTACTGCCCAAGTGGCTGCGTGTGAGCGACGCTATCGATTATGTCGCCGGTGTACATCCCCGATTCGACAGAGCGCGGGCCGACGCCGTATTGGCACGAACCGAAATACGTCGACGAAGCAAAGTGGGCGAGCTGTCTAAGGGCATGATCACCCAGTTGCATCTCGCACTCATCATGGCGATTGACGCCAAGTTGCTGGTGCTCGATGAGCCCACGCTCGGTCTCGATCTTCTATATCGAAGGGCGTTCTACGAGACTTTGCTCAACGATTACTTCGATCATGAGCGGACGATCCTCGTGACGACGCATCAGGTCGAAGAGATCGAAAATCTTCTAACCGATGTGCTGCTTATCAACCACGGTCGTATCGTCCTCGACTCGGCGATTGATGATCTGCCGAGTCGCTTTGTTCAACTGATCGCCAACGGCGAGTCGCGCGAGGCAGCGCGGCGCCTCGGACCGATATACGAGCGCGAAGTCTTCGGTCGAACCGCATTCGTATTCGAAGGGCGAGAGGCAGCGGAGCTCGCCGCGCTCGGCGAGATACGAACCCCCTCTGTGGCTGATCTCTTCGTTGCCAAAATGGCCGGGAGTGCGTCATGAACACCAAGTCGTTTTTTACGCTCGTCGAGCGGGAAACTTGGGAGCATCGCGGGCTGGTCTGGGTGCCCGTCATTACTGCTGCGCTCATCGTTCTCGCAGCAATCATCAGCTCGAACGTCTCAGGAAGTATTCGGCTCGATGTCGAGCTCGACGGCGAGAGTTCGGCGTTCTTCGCTCAATTGGCGACTGATGAGGTCGCTCAGGCGCGGCTCTTCAGTATCTGGATGGGATCCATCGGGCTCCCCGTGCTCGTCATCACCATCATCGTTCTATTTTTCTATTTGCTCGATGCGCTTTACGCCGAACGTAAGGATCGCAGTATCTTGTTTTGGAAATCGATGCCTGTCTCCGATTCGGCGACGGTGCTCTCCAAGTTGTTCACCTCGATGGTGGCCATACCTTTGTGGGTCTGGGCCGTATCACTCGTGATGGGCCTGTTGACCTTCCTGATCATTGCCTTAAAGGTTTCAGGAACGCCGATTGCACCGCTCGGGAAGTTTCATTTAGGCGCTTGGCTTGTTCTGCAGGTCACGCTTCTACAGAACCTTCTGCTCGCTTCGTTGTGGTACGCGCCCATTGCAGGCTGGTTGCTGCTCGTGTCGGTTTGGGCGAAGCGTGCGCCATTTCTTTGGGCGGTGCTACCTCCGGCGCTCGTGATGCTGTTCGAGGAAATCATTTTCAATACGGAGCATGTCGCCTATCTCATCGGATATCGATTGACGCATTACTTCGAATCGGCCTCAATGGGTTTTAACGTCGAGACGGGCGCCGGATCGCAAGTGATCTTCGATTCCATCAAAAATACATACGAGGGGATGAGCGCTGCATCGCTATTAGCCGAGCCACATCTTTACTCAGGGCTTGCCGTAGCCGCGATATTCGTTCTGCTCGCGATTCGTCTGCGGCGTTGGCGCGACGACGCCTGACGCGGTCGTCAGAGGTGAGCGCCGCTCGTTACGATTTCGGTGATACGGCGGGCTTTGGCGCGCGCCGCATCGATCGAATGGGCTCTGGCGAGCGAGACGCCCATACGCCGCTGACCACTCACGTCGGGTTTGCCGAAAAGTCTTAGAGAGGTGTCAGGCTCTGCGAGCGCTTGATCGAGTCCGCTGAAGCTCACGTTAGCGGAGTCCCCTTCGACGAGAACGGCGCTCGATGCAGACGGGCCGAACTGACGGATCACCGGGATCGGCAACCCGAGAATGGCACGCAGATGCAGTGCGAATTCCGAGAGGTCTTGGGAAATCATCGTGACCATGCCGGTATCGTGCGGGCGAGGCGACACCTCGCTGAACCATACCGAGTCGCCTTTCACAAAAAGCTCGACCCCGAATAGACCTCGTCCCCCTAGGGCTGCGGTCACTCGTTCGGCGATACGTTGGCTTTCTTTGAGTGCGGCGTCGGTCATTGGATGCGGTTGCCATGATTCACGATAGTCGCCCGCGATTTGCAGATGGCCGATCGGATCGCAGAATGACGTTCCACCGGCATGACGAACTGTGAGCAGGGTGATTTCGTAATCGAACTCGACGAAGCCCTCGACGATCACTCGACCGGCACCAGCGCGACCGCCGGCTTGAGCGTAATCCCAGGCGCGATCGATATCGGCGGATTCTCGTACGACGCTTTGGCCTTTTCCCGAACTCGACATCACCGGCTTCACGACGCAAGGCGTGCCGATCGCGGCAACAGCCGATCGATATTCGTCGGGCGTCGAGGCGAATCGGTAGGGCGACGTGGGTAGACCTAAATCCTCGGCCGCGAGACGTCGAATACCCTCACGGTCCATGGTTAACCGCGCCGCACGTGCGGTCGGGATGACGTTGAATCCTTCGGCTTCGAGCGCGAGCAATTCTTCGGTCGCGATGGCTTCGATTTCCGGGACGATGAATTGGGGCTGCTCTCGCAGCACGAGCTCCCGCAAGGCCGCTCGATCAAGCATGCGGATGACATGAGCACGATGTGCGACCTGCATGGCCGGTGCGTCGGCATATCGATCGACGGCAATCACCTCGAGGCCGAGCCGCTGCGCTTCGATCGCCACTTCTTTTCCGAGCTCCCCCGAGCCGAGGAGCATCAGGCGCGTGGCCGAAGGTTTGCGGGGAGTGCCAATGGTGGTCATGCGAGGCCTCGGGATAGACTGCTTGGCAGTTTAACTTCAGGAATTTCCGTCATGTCCGATCCAGTCATTGCCAGCAAAACCCCGTACGCCGTCGATGTCGAGGTGGGGAAAACCTATTGGTGGTGTACCTGTGGCAAGTCCGCTAAGCAGCCCTTTTGCGACGGGTCGCACAAAGGCTCGGCTTTCACGCCGATGAAGTACGACGCCGACAAGACCGGGACAGTCTGGTTCTGCGGGTGCAAACACACCGCCAAGGGCCCGCTATGCGACGGGTCTCACAAAAAGCTGTAACGCTAAGCAATTGATATTTAAGAAAATTATCACGGCGTCGAAGATGTCTTATTTAGTACAGCTTTTGTTCTGTACAAATGCTTGACACGCTAAGGTCGGCCGGTAGAATTGCGCTCGTCAACCGTCCCTTCTGACGAGTGACCCCCGTTCGGGCGGATCGAAAGATCCGCCCAATTTTTTTCCGGGGTCAGATATCCCGCTCAGCCCGACAGTCGTTCGCTGAGTTCTAGCCAGCGCTCCTCGAGCGAGGCGATTCGCCCCAAGAGCTTGGCGTGTGACTCGGGCAGCTTCTCGAGCGCCGCATCGGTCGAGGCATACGACTTGGGGTCCGCCATCCGTTGTTCGAGTTCCAGTCGCTCTTTCCCGAGGCGCTCGAGATCTTTCTCCACCTTTCGCAGCTCGGCGCGAAGGGGTGTGACTGCGTTTCGGCTCTCGGCCTCCTGACGCTTTCGATCTTTACGCGACGACGTCTGATTCGAATCCGACCCGTTAGAGCTCGACCCTGCGCGGGATCGACGCGAGAGCCAATTGGCGTAATCGGCGAGATCGCCATCGAAAGGCATGACCTCGCCGTGACCGACGAGTACGAATTCGTCGCAGACACTGCTCAACAACCCTCGATCGTGCGATACGACGACCACCGCGCCCTCGAACTCCTGCAAGGCGAGTAATAACGAATCGCGCATCTCGAGGTCGAGATGGTTGGTGGGCTCATCGAGCAACAGCAGGTTAGGTCGGCGCGCCACCAGAATGGCGAGCGATAACCTGGCGCGCTCGCCACCCGAGAAGGACGCGACAGGTTCGAACACCCGATCGCCCGAAAAGTTGAATCGACCGAGATGATCACGCTTTTGTTGTTCGCCCCAAGCCGAGGCCTCCGGGCCGCCGCGACGGGTCAGCTCGAGGATGGCTGTGCTCGATGCGTCGAGCTGATCGACCTCGAGCTGTGCAAAAAAACCGGTCTCGAGATCGGGTGCGCCCGTCCGCGTACCCGTCTTCGGCTCGAGCTCGCCAGCGATCGTTTTCATCAGGGTCGACTTGCCGGCGCCGTTTCGGCCGAGGATGCCGAGCCGTGCACCCGGCGCAATCGACATCTTGACCCCAGAAATCACCGTACGGTTTTCGTATCCAGCGCTGATTTGGTCGAGATCGACGAGCGGCGCAGGTAGCTTGCGCGGCAACTTGAACTCCCAGTCGTAGGCCGCCTCGGCATGTTGCGTGACGAGTGCCGGAAGTCGTTCTAACCATTTAATGCGGCTTTGGGCTTGTCTAGCCTTAGTCGCTTGGGCACGAAAACGATCGATGAAACTTTGAACGCGCGCCGTCTCGCGTTTGATTCGTTCGTTTTCAGCCTGTTGCTGCGCGAGTCGTGACAGTCGCTGTGTTTCGAACTCGCTGAAGTTTCCGGAGTAACTCTCGATACGCCGTGCCGAAATATGCAGCACGCGCCCAATGATGGCGTCGAGAAAGTCCCGATCATGCGAGACGAGTAATAACGTTCCGGGATAAGACCGCAGCCAGTCTTGTAACCACAGCACGGCGTCGAGATCGAGATGGTTGGTCGGTTCGTCGAGCAAGAGCAAATCGGAGCGACACATGAGTGCCCGAGCGAGATTGGCCCGCATGCGCATACCGCCCGAAAAATCAGCGATGGGGCGGTCGATGGCAGCCGGGTCGAAGCCAAGGCCATCGAGCAACTCGGCAGCTCGTGTTCGCGCCGTATATCCGCCGAGCGAATCGTATTCGCCCAGCAAATGAGCATGACGGATGCCATCGTCCGATTGCTCCGCCTCGGCGAGCTCGAGCTCGCAGGCGCGCAGCGCGGCATCGCCGTCTATCACGTGCTCGATGACGGGTTGTTGCGAGTGCGGCAACTCCTGCGCGACTGACGCGACAGAAAGTTTTCCAGGAAGCTCGAACTCGCCACGGTCGGGCGCGAGCTCTCCCCGCAGTAAAGATAAGAGTGACGACTTACCGCAGCCATTTCGTCCGACGAGCCCGACCTTTTCGCCACGGAGGATGCTGACCGATACGTCCTCCAGCAAGGGCTCTGGACCGCGGCGAAGTTGAATATTGCGCAGATGAATCACGGCCGCAATTGTACGTGTATGCTCGCCGCTCATGCGGCTCGTACAACCTCTGCGTGGCTCTCTTGGCGAACTCGAACTGACCGGCCGGAGTCGTCAGCATGTCGTGGAGGCGTCGGATATTGGCTGTACCCTCCAGCGAGATGCGTTGTCCGCTTTTCTTGCGTTGCGTGAGGCAGCGCAGGCGGCTGGGTTCGATCTGCGAGCCGCGTCCTCATTCAGGGATTTCGATCGTCAGCTGACGATCTGGAACTCGAAATTTCGTGGTGAACGCCCGATTCTCGACAGATCGGGTAATCAATTGGATGCTGCGACGCTATCGCTCGCGGAACGAGTCGATGCAATTCTGCTGTGGTCGGCACTGCCCGGCGCGAGTCGACATCATTGGGGCACGGACTTCGACGTTTTCGATGCGGCAGCGATGCCCGAGCGATCTAGGCTTCGCTTGGTCCCCGAGGAATATGAAATTGGAGGGCCATTTGCGCCGCTTACGTCATGGCTCGACACGCATATGCATCAGTTCGGTTTTTTTAGACCGTACGTTGCACCGGTTAGAGGAGGCGAGCCAAGCGGCGTTAGTCCCGAGCCTTGGCATCTCAGTTATGCCCCACTCGCAACAGAGTGCCTCAATGCGCTGACCCCCGAAATTTTGTCACGCGCGATAGCGTCTTCATCAATGGACGGACGCGAAGTCGTATTGGCGCGCATCGAAGAACTGCATCATCGTTTTGTTGCCGATGTTGCGCCTGCGTCTGCAGCCTCACTCGCGGTGAAACTCGGCGATCACCGGCGTATGGTCTGAGGGGCGCTCGGCGCGTCGAGGCTCGCGATCGATATGTGATGCCACGCAACGTTTGGCGAGTTCAGTGGTCGCAAGGATCAGATCGATCCGTAGTCCGTGATTACGTCGGAAAGCGGCTGCGCGGTAATCCCACCAGCTGAACGACTTTTCGGGCTGATCGAAATTTCGGAAGACATCGACGAGTCCGGCATCGAGCAATTGACGATACGCTGTCCGCTCGGGTTCGCTGACATGCACGCTACCGACCCAAGCGGCTGGGTCATGCACGTCGCGGTCTTCTGGAGCGATGTTGAAGTCACCGAGAACGATAACGTCACGATTTTTGAGCAATGAGCTACGGAGCCAGTGGTCGAGCGCCTCGAGCCAGCGGAGTTTATAGGCGTACTTATCTGAGCCCGGTTCTTGACCATTTGGTACATAGAGATCGAGCACGACGAGACCATCAGTCTCGGCGGCGAGCACTCTGCGTTGCTCGTCTTCGAATCCGGGAATGCCGGTAGCGATGACCTTCAGTGGTTTCTTGGAGAGTATGGCGACGCCGTTATACGTGCGTTGGCCGCTGTAGACCACTTCGTATCCGAGGTTGGCGATCTCGTCTGCCGGAAAATCAGAATCGGGAATCTTAGTTTCCTGCAGGGCGACGATATCGGGCTTGGCTGTGGCGAGCCATTCGGCAAGTTGAGGGAGTCGGACCCTCAGGGAATTGACGTTCCAGGTGGCGATGGTGGTGTGGGTCATCGCCCTAGGGTAATGCACGGACGACGAAACGGTCATGCTCCCCGCAGCAAGTCGTCGGGACGCCGTGTACGATTCGGGCATGACGACTAGAAGATTTGATCTGGTAGTGATCGGCGGCGGTAGTGGCGGGCTTGCCTGCGCACAGCGTGCGACCGAATACGGCGCCAAAGTGGCGCTCATCGAGTCTGCGCGACTTGGGGGCACTTGCGTCAACGTGGGCTGCGTTCCGAAAAAAGTAATGTGGAATGCCGCCCAGATCGCTCACGCGGCACATGATGCGGCGCACTACGGCTTCGATCTCGACCTGCGCGGCCATGACTGGGGTGCGCTTAGAGAGGCGCGTGAGGCCTATATCCATCGACTCAATGGCATCTACGAGCGTAATCTCGCGAATAAAAAAATAGAGTTCTTTCGAGGGCACGGACGGTTTGCCGCCGTGGGCGAGGTGCAGATCGGCGATGAAACCCTCGAGGCCCCTCACGTGGTGATCGCGACGGGCGGGCGGCCCGCCGTACCGGCCATTCCGGGCGCAGAGTTCGGGATCACGTCAGATGGCTTTTTCGCTCTCGAGAAAAAACCTGACCGGGTTGCGGTTGTAGGGAGTGGTTACATCGCCGTTGAACTTGCAGGCGTATTCGCCGCACTCGGCAGTCGGGTGTCGCTCGTTATTCGCCACGAGCATGTGCTGCGCCACTTCGATAGCATGCTCGGCGATACCCTCATGAAGATCATGCGCGATGAGGGCACGACTATCGAAACCAATGCTACGCCCCGCGCCCTCGAACGCGATGCCGACGGCAGTCTGCGCATGCTCACGGCAGATGGACGCACCCTTGGCGCGTTCGACTGCGTGGTGTGGGCTATCGGTCGTGACCCGATGGTCGAGGGGATCGGCCTTGATCGCGCAGGCGTTAAGTTAGACGACTCTGGACACATTGCGGTCGATCGGTTTCAGCAAACGAACATCGGTGGCATTTACGCCATCGGCGATGTCACGGGACGCGCCTTGTTGACACCTGTGGCCATCGCCGCAGGGCGTCGACTGTCTGACAGAGTCTTCGGGGGTATGACGGAGCGTCATCTCGACTACTCGATCATTCCGACGGTAGTGTTTAGTCATCCACCGATCGGTACGGTGGGTCTCAGCGAACAGGAAGCCCGAGATCGCTACGGCGCAGAATCTTTGAAGATCTATACGTCAGGGTTCGTGCCGATGTATCACGCACTGACGTCGCGAAAGCCGCGTGCCGAAATGAAACTCGTCACCGTGGGCCCTGAGCAGCGGGTCGTGGGCTGTCATGTCATCGGCGCGGGCGCCGACGAAATGCTGCAAGGATTTGCCGTCGCCGTGAAGATGGGCGCGACTAAGCGCGACTTCGACGACACGATCGCCATTCATCCAACGAGTGCAGAGGAATTCGTCACGATGCGCTGAGGGGCTTAACCTCGCCGAGTAGCAACCGTCGCAGATACTCGGGCGCGACGAGATGACAATATCGCGTACCCCTAAACTGCGGCGGTGCGGCAAGGTAACGCGGGTCAAGCCAGTCGTTGCGCATCGCTTTTGCTTGTATTCGCAAATGTCCTGACTCGTCGATTCGTGCCATGGCATAAGGTTCGAGCCAAATGGGGCCCATCGTCGTAACGATATCCGGGTCCATCAATACTTTTTTTCCACCGTCGAATCGTAAGCGTCGGCGCTCGGCCGGGGTCATCGAGGCGAGGACGCGTTGCAAGGTGAGGGCGTTCACACCGCTACATCCGATATCGGCACCCGCCGCCTCCGGGCCGTACTCACTCACTAGGTGATCGGCAGTCTTCATCTTGCAGGACACCATCATGGCTGTCGCATTCGGTGCCGTACTCTCTGGCCAGACATATTGAGTGGTGACGAGAGGGCGAGCGACAGGTTTCGACTTGGTGAAGGTGGCGACGTCCGTGTGTATTTCATTCCGGGCCTGCACTTTTGAGCTGACGATGGCCGCTTGAGCTTCGATGCAGAAGCTGTCGGTCGTCTTTGCCGGAGCGACCGATGTGACCGGAGCGAAAGAGCAGCCAGACAGTAGCAAGCCCACCGCCAAGGCACTGAACGAAGAATTTGAAGCCATCTTTGGACCTCCTCTCTGTCCGCAAGGTACACGCTTTTAGCGCTCAAAGTTGACTTGGTGGGCCGCGCCGACCGAAATCGTCGGGTGACACGCATACCACTTAAGACATCGACCGCTTTTGGTAAGGCGACGCTCGTCGCAGTGCTATTGTTGGTCGCCGGCTGCGATCGCGGCTCTGCGCCCTTGCCGTCCGAGTCTTTGCAGATTCGTATCAACTTGTTGTGCACGACGTGTGACGACTTCCTCCGGTGCGACGCATCGGGCGTGGCATCTGAGACCCAGTCCTATCGACTTTACAGACTGCGCGAAAAGAGTTTTTGGGCGCAGATTGCGACGATCTGGGATTACCTCATTCAACTGGTGCGTCGTAAGACGACTGACGTTCGGCCCCTGTCGATTTACGAAAACCAAGGTGAAGTTAGACGGATCACAAGCTCGGTCGGTAAGGCCCGTGTCGACGCCGCTGCGGGGCTCATTCAGTTGCCAGACTCGACGATCGACATGCGGAACGGCGAGTGGCGGACGCCCACCGGCGCGCTGCAGGGGCAGTGCCGCACGATGCCCCGCCGAGAAGGCTATGCCTGGGTGCGCGCGATGCTCGGGCGTGAGTTACCTACCGGGAGAGCTCCGTGAACGAACGCCCGAAACTCGGCGCCGGTCGGATCGCCGTGCTGGTTCTTCGATATCTACTCGCCGTGTTTTTTTTGGGTGCAGCGGTCAACAAATGGCGTCAGCAATACATCACCACTGACCGCTTGTCGCAGATCTTCATGCAGCGACTCGAAGAAATCGATCCTGAATCTTTCGGGGCATGGTTCATCGAAAATATCGGGCTCCCACACTATCAACCGCTGGCTTGGCTCGTGTGCTGGGGCGAGACTCTCATCGCAGCCGGGTTGTTATTCGGCTTCATGACGCGCAGTGCAGCCGCAGGCGCCATGCTCATGATGTTTTCATTTGCGATCGGCGGTTACTACGACGCGTCCCTAATCGTGCTCGCGCTGATGTTTCTGCCTTTCGTTATCTGGCCGACTGGTCGATGGCATGGTCTCGACGCGAAGATGCATGCCCGCTATCCCAACTTATGGATGTTTCGCTGAATTCTTTGGAGATCTGTTATGAGTGATCACTCAACCGGCGCCAAGTTCGGCCCGGTCCGTCTGATGCCAGGCGTCACCCGCGGGCATGTCGGCGCTTATCTTTGGGCGGCGTTCGTCAGCATCGGAATTTTCACCTACGCGACGACTCTTCAGCCGTATTTGCTCGAGGTGAATATCGGTGTGCCGGTCGGGCAGCGCGGCAGCGTGTCTGGAGACCTGCAGTTCTGGCAGGAAATCATCACCTTGATGTGTGTGGGGCTATTCGGAGCGTGGTCCGATCGGGTAGGGCGCCGAGTGGTTTATATCACCGGCTTTCTCATTACTGCGCTCGCGTATGCGGCATACCCGTTCGCGAACGATGTCGGACAGCTGCTCATCTATCGACTCATCTATGCCGTCGGAATCGCCGCGCTCGGTGGCATGTTAGCCACGGTGCTTGCGGACTATCCTGTCGATGCAGATCGAGGCAAGCTCACCGGAATCTCGTTCTTTCTCAATGCCGTAGGGGCATTGCTGTTTTTCGCCGTACTCACGCGCTTGCCGTCTTTCTATCAAGGCTTCGGCGCTACGGAGACCGAAGCGGGGCGGTTCGCCTATCTCTCCATCGCTGCCGTATGTGTCGTGAGTGCACTCGTCATGATAGGCCTCAAGCCGGGGCGACCCGATCAGGTGGCCGAGCGACTGCCGTTGCGGACCTTGATGACTCAAGGCATCGCGGCGGGTCGTCAGCCTCGTATCGCATTGGCGTATGCCGCGTCGTTCGCAGCTCGCGCCGATCTCGTTATCGTCGCGCTGTTTTTGTCGTTATGGGTGCAAACGGCCGCCATCGCTGATGGTGCGACCGCTGCTGAAGCGTCGTCGCGTCAGGGTGCGTTATTCGGAATCGTGCAAGGCTCGGCCATGCTTTGGGCGCCGATCTTCGGCTGGATGGCCGATAAAGTGAATCGGGTCACGCTCGTCATCATTGCGACGATACTCTCGATTGCCGGGTATGGCTGGATGGGATTCACACCCGATCCCGCGATGGGCGGAGCGGCATTCGGAGCGGCAGCGATGCTCGGGATCGGCCAAGCGAGCGGCATTCTTGCCTCTCAGGTGCTCATCGCCCAAGAGGCACCAAGTGCGATTCGAGGTGCCGTCATCGGCATGGTGGGGTTCTTTGGCGCACTCGGCATCCTCGTGATCTCGAAGATCGGGGGCTATACCTTCGACGAGTGGCGCCCTGGCTCTCCCTTCATCATCATGGCCGGAGCTAACGTCTTGCTGTTGGCGTTCGCTATTTGGGTGCGTTCGCGGCGCTGAAGCGGCTTCTCGAGAAGAGTACTGCGCCGAGGGCCAGCGAGATCGACGCCGCCACGAATGACGCACCGGCGAAATGCAGTTGCGCCATCGACAGGCTGAATAGGTGCGTCATCGTGAATGGAGTGACCAGGGCCGTGAAGCTCACGATTCCCGAGATGGCACCCTGAAGCTCGCCTTGAGCATTGGCGGGTACTTGTCTCGAGAGAATTGCCCGAATCGACGGCATGGTGAGACCGATCAGACAGGCGATGGGCACGCTCGCGAAGAGCATCCAGGGCTCCGTTGAAAAAGCGTAGCCTAAAAAACCGATCGAACCGGCTGAAAGTCCGATTAGCGCGGAACGGTGTTCGCCGAGCTTACGGGTGAAGACGCCGACGAGACCGCCTTGTACGACGGCGGTTCCCAACCCGAGCACTGCGAGCGAGATGCCCATCTCGCGCTCCCCCCAGCCGAACTTCGCCATGGTCATCCAGGTCCAGGTCGAGGGCAGCGTATCGTGTCCGATCTGATACATGAACAAGACGAACAAGAGTAACGCCGCCCCTGGAATCGCGCGCATCGATCGGATAGCGCCCAACACGTTCGCGCGTCGTGCCGAGAACGCGCGTCTCTGACCTTCGGGCAGCGTTTCTTTGAGAACCATTACGGCAATCAGAAAGTTGATCGCCGTGAATACTGCTGCAGCAAAGAACGGAACTCGTGGCCCATAGCCACCAAGCAAGCCTCCGACGACAGGACCTACGATGAAGCCCATACCCCAGGCTGCACCATTAAGACCAAAATATTTGGCTCTTTGATCAGGCGGAATGATATCGGCGACTACGGCATTGGCGGTCGAGAACGTTGCGCCCGCAATACCCGCGATGATTCGACCAACGAACAACCACGCTAGCGTGGGCGCGAGGCCCATGAGCACATAGTCGACCGATAGAGCCGCCAGCGATGCGAGGAGTATCGGTTTTCTGCCATAGCGATCGCTGAGATTTCCGAGGATAGGTGAAAAGATGAATTGCATCGAGGCGTAGGCGAGCGTGAGCCAGCCTGCGATCGGCGCGGCATCAGCGAGCGATGCTCCCGATAGTTGCATGACGAGTTGAGGTGCAACGGGAATGATGATTCCGATGCCCATCGAATCGATGAACAAAGCCATCGCTACGATGGGTAGCATGCGTCGTCTTGGATCTGTGGTCATGTCAAACCCCGTCCCTTTGAGGCTCGGTATCGCTGCACCATCTCGAGCGCTGATCGCTCGGATGGCGGAAGCTCGATGTCACTGCAGGAGATAGGCGTGGTTCGCTGGCCCCAACGCAAAAGATGCGCGCAAAAGGTGAGGCCTCCGCCAAATGCCGGCATCAGCAGCAGTGAGCCAGGTTGAACTCGCCCGTCTTCTAGCGCTTCGCACAAAGCCACGGGTACGGTTGCAGCCGACATATTGCCGTAGCGACTGACGCTGACGTAAACGCGGTCCATTGAAATTCCGGCACGCTTGGCGACGGCTTCGATGATGCGCAAATTAGCTTGATGAGGGACGGCAAGATCGACGTCACTCGCCGCGAAGCCCGAACGCGTCAAGACATCTTCGCTCGCGAGGCCCATGCCATTAACGGCTTTCTTGAAGATTTCCTGGCCTTCGAATTGCCACTCGGTCGAGCCGAGCATCCGACCTTGATGAACGTAGGCGCCGCCGATGCCATGGATGCGAAGGATTTCGCGTGACTCGCCATAGCAGCCGAGCTTTTCGAGTAGCAAGCCTTCGTCTTTATCGGTGGCTTGCAGGACCACTGCGGCACAGCCGTCACCGAAAAGCACCGACACGTTACGATCGTCCCAGTCCATATAAGGGGAGATCAGTTCGCCGCCGACGACCAGCGCGTTACGGACGACCCCACTTTTGATCATTGCCGCAGCTGTCGACAGACCGTAAAGAAAGCTCGTGCATGCAGTATTGACGTCCATGGCACCACAGCCATCGGCGCCTAAACGAGCTTGGAGTCCCGATGCCATGTTAGGGCATTGATCGTCATGGGTTGTGGTGCCGAAGACGATGAGGTCGAGATCTTTGCCTTGGAGACCGGCACAGGCGAGCGCCCGGCTCGCAGCAACATGAGCCATGTCACCGAGCGAGACGTGCGAGATCCGTCTTTCCTTGATTCCGGTTCGAGAGGTGATCCACTCGTCCGTCGTCTCGAGGAAGGTCGCGATATCTGCGTTGCTGAGCACGGCCGGCGGCAAGCATTTGCCCCAGCCCGTTATGGTTGCATTCAACATAAGCCCCCCGTGGCGCGAGGATACCCCGGTTTGTCGTTTCCGTCAGTCGGCCATGTGAAACGAAGGTTTTGGCAATCAAGGAACTGACGCAGCTATCGTCGAAGCGCCCACGAACGAAAGGGGGGATTTCGATATGTGGATGCCGCCGCTCGAAGACGCTTGGCAAGGGAAGGTGCAGTTTTACGAACTGCTGTTTGGCACATGGACCGCCTATGCATTTCTCGTTGCGCTTTGGCAGAGCGTTCTTAAAGAGCCTCTCGACGAGTGGCGTTACGCCTTGCTGACGTTCTTCGGTGCAGGGGCGTTCTGGGTCAATCATTACTTCCAGCAATCACCGTTGTGGTTAGTGTTGATCAATCTCTACACAGTGTTTTTTCTGGTCTCTTGGTGGACTATCGCGATTCGCGGACGACAGCGCTCTGGCGCTTGGAAATTCGCTGCGTTGATCAGCGCCGTGGTCTACACAATCGCGTTCATCATGTTCGAGCAACTGTCTCGCTATGGGGTCGAGCATTGGGGCATGCACGAGTTTTGCTGGATGTCGCTCTCATTCCTCGGGTTCTGGTGGCTGATTGTTTGGCGGTCACGATCGACCGTGAAGCCGAAGCTGATCGCAGAGAGCCCTTATCCGAAGCCTCAGTGGCGCGGTGCAGGCGGAAACATCTAATCGTGTCGCCCGATTAAGCCGACGCGAGAACCTCTAGCGATACGCGTTCGCCTGATTCGAACGCCGCTTCCATGCCGCGGCTTCCGACGGCCGTGTGCTCGCCACAGAAGAAAAGTCGTTTGTGCGGCTTGGCGATGGACGCGCGCAACTCTCGAACTTGTCCGGGTTGGAAGATCGCCCAGTCGCCCGCCGAGAACGGATCGGCGCTCCATGAGTGTACGGCCCCAACGCGCAGCAAGCCTTTCGCGGCGGGGCGAAGGCGCTCGAACTCCGACACGATCAGACGTGAACTCTCCTCGGGGCCCAGCCGGTCGAGATACTGAGCGTTGAGTCCGCGAGCCCAGACCGTGAGGCTCGTCACTTCGTCGTCCGTCTTGCCGAATTTTTGAGCCAGCACCATACCGAGCGGCCCGTCCGTCCACATCGACGGAGACAGTCCGTCATCGAGCCAGAAAGGACGCTTTGCGATCAGATGATATTGGGTGATCGGAATGTAGCCGAGTGACTGAATCGCCTTGTATTGCAGGGGCTCCGGAAGAGGGTCGATGGCCACGTGACGCAGCGTCGAAAACGGCATCGAGCAAACGACCGATTTCGCCTTATAGCTTCGACCGTCGCTACAGGTCACCTTCGCGCCTGTGTCGGTGACCTCGATCGCTGTCACGCGTCGATTGAATAGTAGATCGCCTTTCAGCTTTTTAGCCATGGCGATAGGCAGCTTTTGATTGCCGCCTTTGAAGGCTCCGATGAGTACGCCCGGCGGGACGCCCGCTGCAGGAACTCCGGTGGATACATTTGAGGCGCCCGTACGAGAAAACGCAGAAACGCCACCGCGATTGACTGCCATCCAGTGGTCTGCGTAAGCCTGTTGCAGCAGTGAGACATCGCGTGATGTCGTGCCATAGGCGATGTTGGTGTCGAAGCCGAGCTGGATCATCGCGTCCGTCGCACCGTGCGACGTCAAGAAGTCGTGTACCGAGATATCGTACTGAGCGTATTTCGGGTCATGCCAGTTTTCGAGATCGCGAAACGGCATGTGCTGCCTGAACATCGCGTCGCCCCAACTCCAAGGCGGAAGTTTTCGCAACTCACCCGCAAACGGATTTTTCGGATGCATCGCCCAATCTTTGAGCGGTACACGCTCACCCCCGATGAATAACTCCTGGCCTGAGCGATTGGAAAAGAGTCGAGGTGCCAGATTGACCACTTCGATGTTGTGTCGTGCCGCCGCCGCGATGCAGCGGCCATACGCATTGGCGATGGTATTGCCGCCGACTTCCGGGTGGCCTGGTAAATCGAACAAGGTATAGACCCGACCGCCTACTCGGTTGCGTCCCTCGAGTACGAGGACAGAAAGCCCGTTCTCTTCGAGGGTGAGTGCGGCTTCAAGCCCTGAGAGCCCGGCACCGATGACGATGACATCGGGATCACCGGAGCCGGACGCATGGACGATCGGTGAGAGTCCGGCGATGGCGCTCGAAACCGCAGTGGAGGCGACGAATTCCCGGCGATTCATGGGCATGGCTCTTCTCCCGTGGACTCAGCGCATTCGACAGATATGGAGTTTAGGCTCGGTGATGGATCCGATATATAGGCGTCCGCCGAAGGCCGCACCGACACTTCCGGCGGAAATGGCGGATCCGTCATTGACATAGATCGGCGTCAGGACGCCCGAAGCATAGCGAAGGATCGTGGTCGGGGCGCGGTGTGAGGCGTCTCCGAAATGTCGTATCAGATCGAGAAGTTTTGCGTGAGTAGCGATCCAGAGCGCTCCGTCTGCATCGACATTGATATTGTCAGGAGAGCCGTCGATCTCGATGTGCTCTCTAAAAACGAGTTCTCCGGTGAGAGGGTTGCGCGTATACACCGAAATTCGTTTTCCGAGAGTCTCCGCCACATACACCGTAAGACCGTCCGGAGAAAGGCCCATGCCGACCGCACTTTTGAGCCCATCGGCGGCGATCGTCATCGTTTCGCCATCAAAATAAACGACTTTTGAGAGCCCGCGGCGAAACAGCGATTCAGCGATGCGTTGGAAAATGCCGGTGGCGCCTTTGTCATTTGCAACGTAAAACTGTTGCGGTCCGACTGCAACGATGGCGTTCGGCGAAACGAGCAATGGATCGCGGACCGATCCGACATGTGCAAATCGGTTATCAGCATCTTGCTCAAAAATCTCTACGACATGATCTTCACCTTCAGGATGACTGATCACGAACAACCGTTGTTTGCCGTCGCCCATGCGATAAAGCGACATACCGTGAGGCCTGAACCCCGACGGCGCCGATGAAAGCGCAGGCTCGGCTCTTAGCGGATCGGCAACCAGATCGACTTGAAGCACCGTTCCTTTGACGTCATTACCCTCGACGAGGCTGCGACGATTGAGAGAGGAGAGATAGGCGATGCTTCGATTACGATCGATCTGGATATCCTCGGCGCTGGCGTTGAGCGATAGCGTGCTGCAGGCCCCGGGCGATCGATTGCGGAGGTCACGGAACTGGCCACCGAATGACATGAACTCGAGCGTGAAGAGACCGACGACGACCACAAAAACGGCCACGACGATAAGCGTTCTTTTCTGCCAGGTTTTCACGAACACGAGACCCCTAAAACGTACTGATAGACGAGTTGAATCGATTCTAACGCCATGGTCAGTCGATCGAGGCAGCAGCCCGAAGCCCTTCGATCATGGCCGTCCGTAGAAGATACTGCTTTGCACGGTCAGGATCTGCCGCGATGGATCTCATCTCCGCCTGGCGAGCGAGGCGACTGTCACGATCGGCCTCCTCGAGCATCTGCTTGTTTGCGATAGTTTGCGCCTGCAGATAACGCTCAGCGACGGTACGCCTTTGTCGGTCATACCGATCGAGAGAAGTGTCTCGACCGCTCTCGATGGCTTCGGCAAGATACCCCGCGAGTGAGTGCGCATCATGGATCCCGAAGTTGAGGCCCATGCCGCCGAGCGGATTATTGACATGTGCAGCGTCTCCGGCGAGTACGACTCGCCCTTTGCGATAGGTCGCAGCAACTCGTTGGTGTACCGCGTACAGGTTCACGTGCACGACTCTTCCCGAAACACTCTCAGGCACGAATTGAGCGAGTCGTGTCATCGCACGTACCGGATCGAGTAAATCGGCCTCATTCTCGTCGGGCTTAGTCGGAAACACGCAGCGCCAGATCCCGCGCCCATGGTCACCCGGTACCTTGAACGTCGCAGCCCATTCCACGGGATCCATGGTGTATGAGCTGTAGGCGTACCCCAGAGACTCGAAGTCGAAGGTCGTCGTGATCACGAGAAAGCGTTCAGGCCACGTGAATCCATTGAATTCGATATTCTGACTTTTACGAACGATGCTGCGTCCGCCATCCGCGCCGACGAGATACGTCCCTGAAAGATACTCGCGCCGCCCATCCGTGTGGCTTAGCCCGATACGCACCTGTGATGCGTTCTGAGTCACTTCATCCACGGTCGCGCCATGAATAATCGTTGCCAGCGGCGAATTTACGACGCGTCGCTGCATCATGCCGACGAGCTTGTGCTGCTCGCATTGGAGTCGGTAAGGATACGGGGTGTCCGCCGAGAGCAGCCCGAGATCAAACTCTGCGACGAGTCCTTCGCGTCGATCACGGAACTGCCATCGCGGCGCGACGATACCCTGCGAATGCAGATCGTCCGTGACGCCGCTCGGTGCAAGCATCTCTAGTGTCGGAGGATGATAGGTCGCGGCGCGCGGATCGGCATGCGGCTCAATGCTGCGCTCGATCACCGTGACGGCGACGCCTCGCTGAATCAAAAAGAGCGCGGTCGCCATTCCACTCGGGCCGCCTCCGGCGATCAGCACGCGCTCGCTCATAGCGTCATATCTTCAGAACTCTTCTAAGGTTCGGCCGCAGCCATGGATTCGGTCTTCGATGCCGCAACGTCGCAAGGCATCCCAATAGGTGATCGCATTGATTGCGAGCACGGGCTTGCCGAAAGATCGTTCCGCTTCGGCGCAGACGTCTATCGCAGCGAGGTTGGTACCCACCTGCACGATAGCGTCGACGTCATCACCATCCAGCGCATTCAAGGTGTCGATAACGTGTTGTCGCGTCGTATGAGCAATTTGCACTGGCGACGGACATTTGAGACCGATGAGCCGCGGAATCAAAAACCCTGCGTCCTCGAAGTATCGGCGAACTTGCTCGTCGCCTCTCGGCTGGTGAGGCGTGAGTACGGCGATCGACTTCGCGCCATACTTTCTCAGTGCGGCGACCGTCGCCGTCGACCCCATCGATACGCCGACTCCTGCGCGCTCAGTGAGTTCGCGCTGCAACTCGTCCGCAGCGGCGACACCGCCCCAAAATGCCTCCAAGGCAACGCCCATGATCACGTGGGTTGGCTGACAAGTCATGATCTGATCGATGGCCGTTCTCATTCCGTCACGCATCGCTTGTACGTGTTCCAAGAACGCCTGATCGCTGGTGAGCGGTCTTTCTTTGATGCTGATACGTCCAGTCTGGTTGGTCACCCCGGGAGGTCTCAGCATTTCCGATTCCGGCTGGCAACTGGTGTTGGTCGAGGGAACGACGATCGCAATACGCGCTCGATGGCCGAGTTGATCCGTCATACGGTGATGGATGTTCCGGTGAGGTAGCTGGATAAATTTGAAGCGAAAAACGCTACGTAGTCCGCGACGTCTTCGGGAGCGGCTAGTTCGCGCACACCTGAACGCTCGAGAAACGCTGCGGTGGCTTGTTCGGGCGTCACTCCGCTGCGCTCGGCCTCGGCCTTCATCAAGGCATCGAGTCGAGGTGAGCGAACGGGTCCTGGACTTACGGCATTAATCGTGACGCCTCGCGGTTTCAGCTCATCCGCCAAGCCGCGGACGATGGTGAGAAGCGCTGCGTTGGCAGCCGCGCCGGGCAGCATACGAGGGTCGGGTTTCTCAGCAGAGTTTCCTGCAACGATGACGATGCGCCCACGATTTGACTGCGTCATGCGTGCCGAGACAGAGCGCAGAATTCGCAGTGTGCCAAACAGTTTAACTTCGAGATTGCGCTGCCACGCAGCGTCGTCGAGTTCCCAAAAAATTCCGCCTTGCGAAGCGCCTGCAGCCGAGATGAATACGTCGATACCGCCGAGATCTTTTTCGGCGGTGTCGATGGCGGTGTCGATCGATGGCTGTTGCCCGAGATCACACTGAACGACAAGATGGCGACGCCCACTCGCTGAGTTGGGTAAGCCGTCGGCGACAGCCTTCATTGCTTCAATGTTTCGTCCGAGCAGTGCGAGATGCGTGCCTTCATCAGCGAGCTTTCGTGCGATCGCACGACCTAAGGTTCCATTCGCCCCGCAAAGGACGATACGGTGATCCGAGAGTTGAAGATCCTCGGACATGAGTCGATCAGAGGCGGTTACGCGCCATGGCCGCGCCGGCGCCCAGAGCGCGTAATTTGCCACGGGCGAGCTCAGCCGAGAGCGGCGCCATACCGCAATTGGTGCAAGGCAGAAGGCGCGACTTCTCGACGTGCTGTGTGGCTTCGAGAATGTTGTGAGCAACCTCTTCGGGAGTTTCGAGTTTGCCCGGCAGTACTTCGATCGCGCCGACCAATAATTCTTTGTCGGGTAACAATCGCAGTACCTCGTGCGGGACACGCGACCCGGCGAACTCGAGTGAGACCTGCTTTACGCTGCTCTGGTTGATCCACGGGAAAATCTGCTCGTACTGCCGCCACTGATTGCCGAGCGATTCCTTCCATCGGATGTTCGCCTCAATTCCGTAGCCGTAGCAGATATGTACGACCGTAGTGGCTTTGAGGCCCTGCATGGCACGTTCGAGGGCGGGCAGTCCCCAGTCTCGGACTTCTTCGAGGAATACGTTGAATGCGGGTTCGTCGAACTGGATCACGTCGGCGCCGGCCGCTTCGATTTCTCGAGCTTCGGCGTTGAGCAGTTCGGCGAAACGCATCGCCATATCGGCTCGTCGACCGTAGTACCCATCGGCGAGGGTGTCGCAGATCGTCATGGGGCCCGGCAAGGTGATTTTGAGTCGATGCTCGGTCTGGCGGCGCATGAATGACGCATCGGCGACATGAACCGGGCGAGTGCGCGAGAGGGGACCGGTGACGGTTGGGACGTCGGCTTCGTAACGATTATTACGAATCCCCATTCGGGTTTTGCGATTCCAATCGATTCCCTCGAGTTGCTCGAGGAAGCCATGGACGAAGTGGATGCGGAATTGCTCGCCGTCACCGACGACGTCGATGCCGGCTGCTTCCTGCTCGCGCAACCATTCGAGCGCGGAGCGCTCTTTGCCTTGCTGCAACTCAGCGTCTTTGAGACGCCACTCGGGCCAGAGTTTTTCGGGTTCGGCCAGCCAATCCGGCTTCGGGAGGCTGCCTACAGTTGTAGTGGTAAACACCCGCGCATCTTACGACGCTCAACCGTCGTCCGGGGTGGAGTGAACCTTTCGGTCCACTCCACCCGGATCATCCTTGGACGGGGGGTTTCCATACATCCGGACATCCATGTCCGGAACGGCGCCCCGGACGGGACGCCGTGTCCTTCATGATTCGATCAGTTCGGCAGCAGGACGCTATCGATGGCGACGACCACGCCGTTGGCGGCGTTGAAGTCACCCGAAACGCGGGCGCCGTCGACACGGACGCGGCCACGAACGAGCTCGATCTTCACGTCTTCACCGGAGACGGTCTTGGCGCTGCGGGTGCGCTTCAGATCGTTCTCTTCGAGGGCCTTACCCGGCACCACGTGGTTGGTGAGAATCTTGACGAGCTGGTCCTTGTTCTCCGGACGGAGCAGGGCTTCGAGCTGGCCCGGGGGCAGCTTGGCGAAGGCTTCGTCAGTCGGGGCGAAAATCGTGATCGGACCGTTGGCCGTCAGGGCGTCGTTGAGACCGGCCACTTCGATCGCCTTGGCGAGGGTGCTGAAATTACCCTTCTCCTTGGCGACGTCGAGGACGGTGGACGAACCGCTGGCTTGGGCGGCGACCGACGTCAGGCCCAAAAGGGCGACGGCGGCAAAGTTCTTGGCGTTGAAGCGAATCATGGCAGTACTCCGTTGGTTGCTCTGTGGCGTACCGGCTTTCCTGCGTACGCTTTGTTTCGACGAGAGGGAGGATGACAGGAGCGCGGGAATCTGTCAAGGTTGTGTACAGGTTGAGGCTATACACGAGATGAACAAATCATGAACAGGCTTGCGACGACCCCCCCTGCGGGCCAGTTCACGATCAAGGCGGTTTCCCAGGCCACCGGTCTGACGGTGGAGACCCTGCGAGCTTGGGAGCGCCGGTACGAAGTTGTGCGTCCGTCTCGAGATTCTTCGGGCCGACGTACGTATTCCGCTGCGGATGTTGCTCGCCTCCGTCTGCTGCGTACGGCGACCGAGCTCGGCCATACCATCAGCCGTCTCGCCTCCCTCCCTGACGACGAGCTCGCAAAGCTGGTTGCGGACTCTGGGGGCCACGCGCGTCCCGGTCCGACACGCGGACAGTCGTACGTCGAGCGGGCCATCGACGCCACCGAGCACTCCGACCCCTCCGGCGTAGAAGAGGTGCTGACCTCTGCGGTCGCGCTACTCCCCCCGAACGAAGTCGTGAACACGGTACTCGTGCCGCTCGTCCGCGAAGTCGGTGAGCGGTGGCACCGCGGTGAGGTGTCGATCGCCCAGGAGCACATGGTCACCGACATCGTGCGTCGCCTGATCATCAGTGTGTCCCGCGGTTACTTGCGCTCCGACAATGGCCCCTGCCTCGTGCTCTCGACGCTTTCGGGCGAGCGCCACGAACTCGGAATCCTGATGTGCAGTTGGCTCGCCGCGACGCGTCGCTTCCGTACGCATTATTTGGGTGTCGATGTCCCGCCAGCCGAGTTGGCGCGCTTTGCACTCGAGGTCGATGCGCGCGCGGTGCTGGTGTCGCTCGTCATGCCGGAGAATGAGGTGCCAGCCCTTGATCAGTTACGTGAGCTCGCCGAACAGCTGAGCGGGCGATGCGAAGTTTGGGTCGGCGGTTTCGCAGCTCGCTTGGTCACACCCGAGGAGTTGCCTCCGGGCTGTGTACTGCTGCCGACGGGCAGCGACTTCGAGCAGCGGCTCGATCTTCTCGCCGCACAGTACTTTTCCTGATCCCGGATCGTGTTGGCGTCTTCGCAATTCTTTTGAATTGAGAGTGTGATCGTTCGAGCCGTCTAATCGAGGACTAGGTTAGATTCCCCCTATGGGGTCGGCTTTTCGTTGGAACGCGTCGGTGCCGCGGCTGTGGGTCGTGGCGTTACTGCTGCTGCTTTCTTCTTGCAGCGGGGGTGGAGGCGGATCTGGGGCCCCCTCGAATCCGACGAGTGTTGCGCCAGCCCCCGCGCCGATCACCCAGGCTGAGGCCTATCGGTTCCTCAATCAGGCGAGCTTCGGAGCGACCGAAGCGGAGGCGTCACGTCTCATCGCCTTGGGGGACTCGAGCAACGGCTACTCCCGATGGATCGACACTCAGCTTGTCCGCGAAACATCCTTATTGTTGCCGGCAGTCGAAACGGCGTATCCGAATCCTGTTCCGCAAGGTTTCAACGTCGGATCCTTGAACGCGGTCCGTCTCGAGCGGTGGTTCGCCAATGTGCTTCGGGGTGACGATCAGCTACGCCAGCGGGTCGCCTTCGCATTGTCCGAAATCTTTGTCGTATCGCAGGTCGGAGCGCTACTCAATTTGCCGAATGCAACGGCAGATTTTCACGACATGTTGGCGCGGAACGCTTTCGGCAACTACCGAACATTATTGGAAGAGGTCACGCTGCATCCGGCGATGGGAACCTACCTGTCGATGTTAGGCAACCAGAAGGCGGTGGCAGGAACAAATCTCAGACCTGACGAAAACTACGCTCGAGAGATGATGCAGTTGTTCAGCATCGGACTCGTTCAGCTCAATCTCGACGGTAGTGTTCGAACCGATGCGGCTGGGCAGCCTCTGCCGACCTACAATCAAGACGTCATCGAGGGTTTTGCCAAGGTGTTCACGGGGTGGAAGTGGGAGTGCCCGTCCACCTTGCCGGGATGTACGTTTGCGAACACGCGTCCGCAGATTGCGCCCGTTCTGGGGTACAACCAGATAAAGCCCATGCGGCTCTACCCTGAGCAACACGATACAGGCAGTAAGCTCGTATTGAGTTACTCGGGCGTTGCGCTCCCCAATGCCACCATTCCCGCAGGACAAACGGGGACACAAGATTTGAAAGACGCCTTGGACAACGTCTTCAATCATCCGAACGTTGGTCCGTTCATCTCTAAGCAACTCATTCAAAAACTCGTCACGAGCAATCCGTCGCCCGCATACGTGCAGCGCGTCGCCGAGCGATTCAACAATGACGGAAACGGACGCCGCGGCAATCTCGAGGCCGTCGTCAGGGCGATTCTGCTCGACTCGGAGGCGCGCTCCGTTCCAAGCGGCAACGCCGCTTCCGCCTCAGGTAAGCTCAAGGAGCCCTTGTTGCGTTTGACTCAACTGTGGCGGGCGTACGATGCGACGTCGCGATCCGGGAAGCTTGGCGCCGCGACGAATTTTTCCGGCGGAGTCGGAGCGGTGTTCGGCCAAGCCCAGGGGAGTGCTCCCTCGGTCTTCAATTTTTTCAGTCCGTTTTTCGCACCCCCAGGTGAAATCGCCGATTCAGGAAAAGTAGCGCCCGAGATGCAACTTGCGACCGAGTACCTAAACACCCAGATTGCGAACTTCTTCTGGGTACAGGCCCAGAGTCGTACCCATACGGCGACCAACCTCGGCGTCGACATCATGTACATCAACGTCGCGGACGAGTTGCTGGTCGCGGCTGATAGCGAATCCCTGATCAATCGTGTCGCTGATCGATTACTCGGCGGCTCGACGCAAATATCGAGCGTACTCAAGGCGCAAGCTAAGGCGCAGATCGAACGGACAACGGTTCCGACCACCAGCCCCAGCGCGGCGCTTGCGACTCGAACGGCGGATGCCATTTTCTTTGTTGTTACGTCGCCCGAATACACTCTGCAACGCTGAGATACCCGTGTCATGAATCGACTGCGAAGAAAATTCATCAAAGCAGCCGCAGCGGGTGGAATTGCGCATGCGTTTTCCCGAACGGCAGGAACCGTCCATGCCCAGATGGCGGGTACAGGCGGCTTCGGCGACTACAAGGCGCTCGTATGTTTATTTTTGTTCGGCGGAAACGATTCCTGGAATATGGTCGTGCCGACCAGCACGGCTGAGTACAACGCCTACGCCCGTTCGCGTGGGGGCGGTACATCTTCGAGTCTGGCAATCGATCGCTCCGCGTTGCTACCCATCACGTTACAAGGGCAGTTTGCCGGCGATCCGACCTACGGATTTCACCCGAGCATGCCCGGTGCGCGAGATCTGTTCTCGTCAGGGCAGCTCGCCGTCATGGCGAATGTCGGCCCGCTGATCAGACCGACTACGAAGAGCCAGTATCAATCTACCGCGACGACTGGGCACACGCTTCCGCCACAACTATTCTCCCACAACGATCAGCAGGACCAGTGGCACAGCCTGCGCGGACGCGCCACGCTGAAGTCCGGATGGGCGGGGCGAGTTGCAGATGTGCTCAATGCGCAGACGGGAGCCCAGTCCCTTTCGGTCAACGTCTCCCTTGCGGGTCAGACGTACTTTCAGGCGGGGGAGGTTGCAAAGCCCTACGTCATGGGCGCGAACGGCCCAACTCCCTTCACCGCTTTTCCGACGACAGGAATCGGTCCTGCGCGTCGTGCCGCCTTCGAAGCTGTGTTGTCTGCGGCAGCTGGATCGGTATCCAACACCATCTACGAGCGTTCTTTTGCGGGAGTTCAGCAGCGGGCCGTTCAATTCGCAGATCGCATCAGCGCCGCGATTGCTTCGGGGTACAGCTTCACGGCGTTGCCCAACACCGGTACCCTTTCGGCATTGCAGCAGCAGCTGAGGACCGTGGCAAAGATCGTGTCGATGCGCCAGAGCCTCGGATTGTCTCGCCAGATTTTCTTCGTGTCGGCTGGCGGATTCGATCAGCATGACGATCTCGTTAGCGATCAGCCTGGACTTCTGTCGAATATCAGCGTCTCGATCAAATCTTTCCACGACGCCATGACCGAGATCGGTATGGCGAATAACGTAACGTTATTCACCCATTCCGATTTCGGCCGCACGCTGACGTCCAATGGCGACGGATCCGATCACGCATGGGGTGGAATACAACTCGTATCGGGCGGCGCCGTACGGGGGGGACGGTTCTACGGGAGTTATCCGCTCCTCGAGATCGGCAGCGCCTTGGAAATCGGGGGAGGGCGGATCATCCCCACGATATCGGCCGATCAGTACGCTGCAACGTTGGCGACTTGGTTCGGTGTGGCCGATGCAGATCTCTTCAAGGTTGCGCCGAGTCTCTCGAACTTCACCACGCGAGATCTCGGATTCATGGTCTGAGCCGCAGGACGCGGGCAGTCGTTTCAGTGACTCACCTTCGAGCCCCTAATCGCTTGCCGCACAAAGCGTGCGACGCCGTCACCCGCCGGATACGCTGACTGCGTCTTCGGGTTTCTTCCGCTCACGATGCCGCAGTGATAACGGACGCGTCCCGCGTCTATCCATATTTCGTCTGCCAAAGCGAGCGTGATGCCGTTCGAATCGGACAGTCGAAATCGATCCATCTCGACACGGAACCAAAGATTCTCGTGATGAAGCTGCCGGCGAGCCTGCAGTCTAAGTGCCCGACCAGACGAGCTCGGCGTGATGATCGAACTCTCGGAAGATCGTGTCAGGACATGAACTTTTTCGAGCGGCCCGCCCGGTGACTGCAACTGCTCAACGACGATCGTCGCCCACGCCGGAGGTTCTTCCTCAATGAGTGATCGATCGCTTTCGATTACGAGGCTCGAGGCGACGATAGGTCTTTCGCTACGAAATTCCGGCGCCGCATATGCCTGACACAGCGGCTCGAGATGCGCCGCACCCGCCCAGCCCCATGCGGCAATACCCAGAGGAACGGATGCGGGCAGCGCGAGCGCCCAAAGGCAATTTCGAATCCAGCGTTTACGTTGTCCCTCGCCCTCGAGCCGGATGACGTCTGCAAGCGCGAGTAGTAAGAGCGATGCGGGTACCGCGACGAACGTGAATACGACGACACCGAGAGCAAGGTCACTCAAAGAATGAACCGACTCAGATCTTCGTCCTGTGCCAGCTTACCGAGATGGCTGTCTACGTATGCGGCATCGATGCGAATGGTGCTGCCCGCGCGATCGCTCGCATCGTAGGAGAGACTTTCGAGCAGCCTCTCCATCACGGTGTGTAGTCGTCGCGCGCCGATATTCTCGGTTCGTTCGTTGACGTGAGCGGCGATCTCCGCCAACCGCCGTACACCTTCCGGTGCGAACTCGACCTCGACCCCTTCAGTACGAAGTAGGGCCGCGTACTGAGTCGTGAGGGAGGCGTCGGGCTCCGTCAGGATGCGCACGAAATCTTCAACCTTGAGCGGCTCGAGCTCGACCCGAATCGGAAAACGACCTTGCAGTTCGGGGATGAGATCGGAGGGTTTGGAAACATGAAACGCGCCGGAGGCGATGAAGAGGACATGATCGGTCTTGATGGGGCCGTACTTCGTATTGACCGTGCAGCCCTCGACCAGCGGCAACAGGTCTCGTTGCACGCCTTCGCGCGATACGTCGGCGCCGTAGGTGTCTTGTCTGCGACACACCTTGTCAATTTCATCGATGAATACGATGCCGTTCTGTTCAGCATTTCGGACGGCCTGAGCGCGAAGCTCTTCCTCGTTGAGCATCTTTGCGGCTTCCTCATCGATGAGGATTTTCGCTGCCTCGCGCACTTTCATCTTTTTTGAGCGGCTCTTGCCGGCCCCGAGATTCTGAAACATGGTCTGCAACTGCTGCTGCATTTCTTCCATTCCGGGAGGCGCGAGAATTTCCACGCCCGGGCCCATGCCTCGCAGTTCGATCTCGATCTCACGCTCGTCCAGCGCGCCTTCGCGCAGCATCTTTCGAAACTTTTGTCGGGTCTCGGCATCGCGCGGCGCGGTGGGTTCATCCGTCGAAAAACCCAACAGCTTCGGCTTCGGAAGCAGCGCATCGAGAATACGTTCTTCGGCTGCATCGGCCGCTCGATCCTTCACTCGGGCGATCTCCGCTTCTCGCGTGATCTTGACGGCTACGTCAACGAGTTCTTTGACGATAGAGTCGACATCCCGACCGACATAACCCACCTCGGTGAACTTGGTCGCCTCGACTTTAACGAACGGCGCGTTGGCGAGGCGAGCGAGTCGACGAGCGATTTCCGTCTTTCCGCAGCCCGTCGGTCCGATCATCAGGATGTTCTTCGGTGTGATTTCGGGCCGCAAGTGCTCATCGACCTGCATCCGACGCCATCGATTACGAAGCGCGATCGATACGGCACGCTTCGCGGCATCCTGCCCGACGATATGTTTGTCGAGTTCGCTGACGATCTGCCGCGGGCGAAGGCTCGTTGCTGCATCGGTCACGATGGCAACTCCTCGATCACCAGGTTGCGGTTGGTGTACACGCAGATATCCGCCGCGATGTTGAGGGCGCGCTCGACGATCTCGCGGGCCGACAGATCGGTATTTTCGAGTAGGGCGCGGGCTGCAGCCTGTGCGAACGGACCGCCTGAGCCGATGGCAACGAGGTCGTGCTCCGGTTCGATGACATCTCCGTTTCCGGAGATCACGAAAAGTTTGTACGGATCACCGACGAGTAGTAAGGCCTCGAGGCGACGCAAGTAACGGTCGGATCGCCAATCTTTGGCAAGTTCGATCGCCGCGCGAGTGAGGTTGCCGAATTTATCGAGCTTTCCTTCGAAGCGCTCGAAAAGTGTGAACGCGTCTGCCGTGCCACCCGCGAATCCGCCGAGCACTTTACCTTGCCCGAGCGGCCGAACTTTTCGGGCGTTGCCCTTCATGACGGTGCTGCCGAGAGTGACTTGTCCGTCTCCGCCAATCGCCACGACCCCGTTTCGACGTACGCCGAGGATGGTGGTGCCGTGGGGGTTGAATCCTTCGCTCATGTCTTCTTCCTTGCTCGCGGGTGGGCTTGATCGTAGATGCGGGCGAGATGTTGGAAATCAAGGTGGGTATACACCTGCGTCGTCGCGATGTCTGCGTGGCCGAGTAGTTCTTGGACGCCACGCAGATCTTGACTCGATTCCAGGAGATGCGAAGCAAAAGAATGTCTGAACAGGTGAGGGTGCACGTGGACGGGAAGGCCCTGCAATCGGGCCCAGCGCGCAATGCGTGTCTGAATCGTGCGATGCCCCACACGGCGACCGTTGCGACCCGTAAAAAGAGCCGTCTCGCCTGCGCCGGCGTGATCGCCACGCACCTTGAGCCAGGCCTCGAGAGCGTCGATGGCTTTTCGACCGACCGGGAGAATGCGGGATTTATTTCCTTTGCCCGTGACACGAACGGTTCGATCCGCGAAATCGATGGCGCCGAGATCGAGACCGATGAGCTCGGAGAGACGCAGGCCCGACGAGTAAAAGAGTTCCATGATCGCCCGATCGCGCAATGCGAGCGGATCGTCGCCTCGGATATCGAGTAGACGACCCATCTGATCGACATCCAATGTCTCCGGCAATCGACGGGTGGCTTTCGGCGCCCGAACGTCTGCAGCGGGGTTCTGTGTGATGACACGCTCGCGTTGCAGATAGCGAAGAAAGGTACGTACTGCCGAAAGACGGCGCTGAACGCTTCGCGGCGATAATCCGCCGGCATGCGAGCGCGCAGCGAAGAGGCGCAGGTGTTGCGCATCGAGCGTCTTCCAGGAGTCGACGCCGTTGGCCTCGCACCAACTGATCAGCGCATCGATTTCCCTGAGATAGTTGGCAGAGGTGTGTGACGAGAGCCGTCGCTCGGTGCCGAGATGCGTACCGAAGCGATCACGCCATCGCCGCACTTCCGGCTTCACACTTGAGGCCCGCCGCCGCAGCGCGCGAGTGCCGCGCTGATCATTTCGCCGATGCGTGCCAGAAAGTCCGTGCTCACTGCCGGATTAAATCGATCGGCATCCACGCTGCCGAGTACGAGTGCGCCAAGTATCGCGCCCGGTCCGAGCGGAATGAGCGCCATCGATGCGATGCTCGCGCCCGCATCGCCGAGTACGCTCGTTCGTTGCGCCTCTGAAAAGTGTCCGCAACGAGGTTTGCCTGCAGATAGCAATGATTCAAATATCGGGCGTTTGGCTGTATCGAGTACGAGATGAGCGGGCGTTACGTCGAAGTCCTCTCGCATGGACGTTTCAACCTGAGCGCATACCTCGGCTACAGTCCGGGCATGCAGCAAGCGCAGCGTCAATCGATGGATGCGATCGGCCAGTTGATCGTTATTACGCGCCACCCTGACAAGCTCTGCGAGCCGTTCACGACTTGCGGCCTGTCGCTCGCGTAGAACTTTGAGTTGCCGTTCGACGAGGGATACTGTTCCGTTGCCGCCGTGCGGTACGTGAAGGTGTTCGAGGAGCTCCGGATGAGAGTCGAAAAAGTCCGGATGCTGTTTCAAATATTGTGCAACGTCGTCCGCACT
>JAFMKA010000023.1 GCA_017853175.1 Steroidobacteraceae bacterium
GATCGCGACGTGCACGAGCTCTGGATGAAGCCGCGGATTAAAGGTTACGCCGAAGTTCTCGGAGTCACGCTCGATATTTCCGACATCGGACCGGACAACAAAGTCACGGTTGCTCTGGCCGCCTGATTCTCAAGGCGCGTCGGGCTGAGACTCGGGTGCGGCCTTGATGAAGGGCGCGAGGCTTCGGCAGTGCGCATCGATGGCCACGAGCGTCGGATAGGGCGAGAGATCGCAACCGAAGCGTCGGGCGTTGTACATCTGCGGTACGAGGCAGGCATCGGCCAGCGTCGGGCGATCGCCGAAGCAATGGCGTCCCTCCTTAGATCCGCGCTTCACCTGTACCTCGAGCGCTTCGAATCCGATCCCGATCCATTGACGGATCCAACGCGTGACCGCCTCATCGCTCGCACCGAACTCGCTGCGTAGGTAGTTGAGCACGCGCAAATTGTTGAGCGGGTGAATATCGCAGGCCACGCTGAGCGCCATCGCCCGGACCGTCGCACGATCCGCCGGACTACTCGGTAGCAAGGGCTGCTCGGGGTAGAGGTCATCGAGATACTCGATGATCGCGATCGATTGCGTGATGACATCACGACCCGACTGCAAGGCTGGCACCAAGCCTTGCGGATTGATAGCGAGAAATTCTGCAGTGCGCTGCTCGCCCTGAAGCAGGCTGTGGCTCGCTTGGGAGAACGCCAAACCCTTGAGATGCAGGGCAATGCGTACTCGATACGCCGCCGAGCTACGCCAGAAGTCGTGCAAAATCATTGAGGCGGTCCGATGCTGATGTGGATGTTCGCGACCCCTTCAACGCCACCCTCCAACACGTCTCCCGGCTGTACGGCGCCGACGCCGGCGGGCGTGCCGGTGTAAATGAGGTCGCCGGGCTCGAGCCTCATCGAGGCTGAAATCTCGGCGATCACCTCGGGCACCGACCAGATAAGGTCGGCAATGTCACCCTGCTGACGTATCACGCCGTTGACGGAGAGCCAGATCCGCCCGGCTTGCGGGTGGCCGATCTCGGCAGCCGTCACGAGGGCTGCGCAGGGCGCCGAGTGATCGAAGCTCTTTCCCCACTCCCATGGCCGTCCCAAATCTTTGGCGGCATTTTGCAAGTCGCGTCGCGTGAGATCGATACCCACGGAATACCCGAAGACGTGAGCATTCGCATCCGTGACCTGAATGTTCCGACCGCCTCGGCCTATGGCCACCACCCACTCGATTTCGTGATGAAGATTCGTCGTTTGCGGCGGATAAGGCACGACCCCGCCATCGTCGATCAGCGCATCAGCCGGCTTTTGAAAGAAGAACGGCGGCTCTCGCTCAGGGTCTTTCCCCATCTCTTTTGCATGGGCTGCATAGTTACGCCCTACGCAATAGATTCGACGCACGGGAAATTTTTGAGTGACTCCCTTTATCGGCACAGCACATACGGCCGGAGGGTCGATTACGAATTTCGAGCGGTCACTCATGCTGCGCCTTCCGCGTTATTGCGGCGGCCGCCCTGGAGGGATGGCAAGCGCCGAGGCCTGACGCTTCGACCGGAGAAAAGGATAGAGCAACTGCACATACCACTTTTCGTGGCCGTAACTTCGATCGTCCAATAGCCCGTAGGCCGGAGGAAACTTTCGCGTGATCACGGCGGTTCCGAAGAGTACGTCCCAAAGGAACAGCAGATTGCCGAAGTTACCGGAATAGTGCCCAACTCCATCGCTCTCGGAGAGCGCGTGGTGCGCATGATGTGTCGCCGGAGTCGAGATCGTGCGCTCGACCAACCACATGAGCGGCCTCAACGCGGGAATGCGGTAAAGCGCCTCGTCCCAACGCCAGTTGCAATGTGCACCGATGATCACACTCAGCTTGACGAAGATGTATCCGATGTAAACCCAACCAAAACCGAGGAAGACCAGCAGCCCCGACAACCACAGCCCCGGCATCAGCGCGTAGTAGAGCGCATTGTTGCGATAGACGATACGCACACTCATATAACTCGCCGAGTGGTGTGCCCGATGCAGAGGCCACATCACGCTCGTGTGTGACAGCCGATGCCAAAGATATTGGGTGAGATCATCGGCGATGAGCAGCGTGCCGATCATCGCCCACCATGGCCAATCGGCGAGTAGGCCGCGGTATTCGGGGATGAACTCATTGCACAGTGCAGCCGCGGCAAGCCCCACGCCCCCCGAGACGATCGGGAACATCACGAGCACCGCAAGATCGAGTTTGTTGTCTTCGCGATCGGCCTCGCGAGGAAAGAACCCACCGCGTACGAACTCGATCACCGCAAAAAGCGAGAGCAGCCCTAAGACGATGATGACCTGGACTTCGACCGGATCGAGCATTGGAAAAGTGTACCCGATCGCACCGCGTGGGATACTTCGGTCATGCCTCGCCCCTCGAAAACCGACGGACCGATCGTCTATATCGTCGGCCAATCCCTCCTCGGGCAGACCTTGGCCGCCGCGAGCCCGAGAGGCGTCTGCATGCTCGCGTTTGCCGACTCTCGTCGAGCACTCATCGAAGACATCGAACGCCGGTTCCCCGGATCATCACCCGCAACACCTCGAGACCCCGCGATGCCGCGGCTAAGGAGCGCCCTTCGACACGTAGCGACGCCGTGGAAGCCGGTCACGTTTCCGCTCGATCTGAAGGGCACCGATTTTCAAAAGACCGTGTGGCGCGCCCTAAAGCGAATACCCGCCGGGCACACAGCGAGTTATCGCGATATCGCCCGGGCCATTGGCGCCCCAACCGCCTCGCGAGCCGTCGCAGGCGCTTGCGGCGCCAACCCGATCTCCATCGCCATCCCCTGTCACCGTGTGCTTCACAGCGATGGCTCGATCTCCGGATATCGCTGGGGCGTCGAGCGGAAGCGCAGACTGCTCGCGCTCGAGTCCCAACGAAAAGCCCGATCGGTCGGCTAAACGCCTCTGCGATCGGGCTACCTTCGCCTCATCACAGGCGTCGATCGATTCCAGCACGTCGTCTCGAGGGTCGCCTGCTCGCAACTACGCCGAGGGTATTGCCCGTTCATACGTCGTAGGCTCACCACCTCAAGCCCGGCCTGATAACACTCGCACGCCTCACTTTCGAGCATGTCGCGATTGAGTACCGTCAGATATCCACGGCTGTACTCGACCATGCCATCTCGCTGAAGTCGACCCACCGTATTCGTGACCGCCTCGCGACGGACACCCAGGAAGTGAGACATCATCTCGTGGGTGATCTTGATCACTCGCGAGGGTGAACGATCTTGCACTGACAAAATCCAACGACACATACGTTGGTCGAGTCGGTGGCGACAATTGCAGGTGATGGTTTGCGCCATCAGCCTGATCTGCGAAAACGTGTATTGAAAAACCGATTGTTGAATGGCCTGCACATCGAGAAAGCGTCGGCGAAGCTCATCTTTGTCGATGCGCAGTGCCGTGCCGCCCTGTAAAGCGACCATTCGCACCGGACCGGGTCGCTGATCGAACAACGACTCCAACCCGATGACACCCTCGCTGCCTACGATCAAAAACTCGGCTGAGAAGCTGTCTTTGAGCACATAGTCCATCGATACGATGCAACTAAGCGGAAAAATCACGTCCGCCGAACGCGCACCGATTTCTCGGAAAATCTGCCCATCCGAGAGGCTGAGCGGCTCGAGCCGTGCAGCCAAACTCTCCCGTAACTCCATCGGTAGCGAGAAAAGTAACTCGTTACGATCTAATTCTTTGACAGAAACCATCTTTAACCCCGCGTGAATCTGAACGCCTTCAATGTAGAAATCTGGCGCCCGTTCATCTGTGCGAAACCACACCTAAACAATAGGTTACGCACGATATTGAATGCGATTTATCTAGACTGCCCCTGCGCCCGAAGATGCTCTCTCGCGACGGCCATGCCGCGATTCGCATCTTCAAAGAAATTGGGCGAGTTTTCGGCTGCCTGCGCGAAATACCGCATCGCAACCTCGTAATCTTTTCGTCGCAAGGCATGCTCGCCAAGCCGCTGATACGCCCATGGCTCAGAAAGTGTCTCGAGATACGACCCGAGTGCCGCCGCGTAATCACCGTCGATCGCAAAGAGATCGCCGCGGACGATCCAAGTCACGGGCATCGGCTCGTCCACGATTCCGGCGATAGCGGTCTTTGCCTCGCCGAAACGCCCGAGGTTCATCAGCGCGCGAGCTCGGTAGGTTCGCAACTCGACCGAACTCGGTTCTCGTAAGAGTCCTTCTTCGTATATCGAGAGTGCGCGCGAAAAGTCATTTCGCTTTTCGCTCGCGAGACCGATGCCGATCGCGGCACGGCGTGAACCCGGAGAATGCTGAACCGCAGACTCGAACGATGCGAGCGCCTCGGCGTACCTTCCGGCATCGAGCAAGAGAAACCCGAGACTCTCGTGGACCATACCGTTATCGGGGTTACGCGCGAGAGCCAATCGCCACGCCTTCTCGGCGACCTCCCGATTGCCGAGCGTTCGATGCAAATTTCCCGCCCGGACGAGCGCGCGATCATCGGTCTTATCGAGCTGCTCCGCCGCCAAGTAGTGATAAAACGCCTGATCGATCTTGCCATCACGAGCGGCGATATCACCTTGGGCGAGCAGCATACTGATGCGCTCGGCCTGCACCGCAGAATCGATCGCCGGCACCGCCTCGCGTTCCGTCTCGGTTTTCGTGGTCGACGTGGTGGAGGTGGTCGAGCAACCCGTCAAAGACACCACGACAACCCATAGCCATATTTTCATAGGCATCTCCCTACCCTCCTGAAGCGGTCGATCAGATCTGAAAGTTTTTGTAGATCTGGATGACGGCCGGGCCTACCGCTACCAGAAAGAACGCTGGGAATTCGCAGAACACCAGCGGGAAAATCATCTTCGTACCCGTCTTCGCGGCGCGCTCTTCGGCCACACGCATACGCTGATCGCGGAACTCGCTCGAATACACCCGCAGGGAGTCAGCAATACCCGTTCCAAGTTGCATCGTTTGCACGAGCAGCGTCACGAGCCCGCGAATCTCCGGGAGACCGGTCCTTCGATTCAACCCTTGCAGCGCTGTCGCACGATCGATACCCGACCGAATCTCCGCGTTCACCGCCGCGAACTCCTGAGCGAGTTCCGGATGCAGCATGCGCACCTCGGTCGTCACCCGTTCGATCGCTGCCGTGAGCCCTAGCCCGGCCTCGACGCAAATCACGAGCAAATCGAGGGCATCCGGAAATCCGTTACGAAGTCTCGCCTGGCGTCGCTTCACCATGCCGGAGAGCCACCAGTTCGGCCCCATCAGAGCCAACGCGATTCCTACGATCGGAAGGACGATGAGCGATGCCGAGGTCGATTTAGAAGACGTCGGCCATAACAGCCACGAAACGATGACTACGGCTACGACCAACGCTATTTTGCTCAAGACGAAAAGTGCTGCGGCGTTAGGGCGTCGAATGCCCGCGATATACAGCTGCTCCTCGATGCGAAGACGCTCGTTGCCGATCACCGGCAGAAGACGCCGGCCGAAAGGCTCGAGTTTTATCCACGCTCGCGCCAAGATCCCCGGCCGGCTGTCACGAGTCTCGGCAAAAGACTCGAATCCACGCACGGTCGGATCTCGCAGGGCGACCGTCCATGCCGCAACGCCGTAAGCCAAGAAAAACCCAGCGAGTGCAACGGCGGGGGGAAAGAGAACATCTGCGAAGGGCATCACAGCATTGAGATTCATGGGCTGACTCCTAGGCCTCTTAAACCTTGACTCGTGCGATGCGCTGCATCCAAAGCACTCCCACCAACATGAGCACTGCGCAACCGCCGAGCAGCATCGGACCCTGATCGCTCTCGGTGAGTGCCGCGAGATATTTCGGCGATCTAAAGTGCAGTGTGGCACCCAAGACAAACGGTACCGATATCAAGATCCAGGCCGACAAACGGCCCTCTGCGGTGAGAGTCCGCAGCTTCCGTTCGAATCGAAATCGCTCGCGGATCACGTTCGAAAGATGATCTAACGTCTCTGCGAGATTTCCGCCGGTCTCGCGCTGGACGAGAATGGCGGTGACGAAACCTCGCAATGGAACCGATGGCACCCGATCAAGCATCGCCAGCAATGCACTACGTGGATCACTCCCATAGCTCAGATCCGCTGCTGCGATCGCAAACTCCGTGGCGATGGGCCCCTCCCTACTTTCGGAAACCAGCTTGAAGGTGGATACGAAGGGGTTACCCGCTCGGAGGCTGCGCTTGACCGTGTCGATCGCGTCGGCGAGCGAAGACTCAATCCTCGCGATTCGACGGTGACGCAGCCACCATAACCGCACCAGAGGTAATGTGGCCGCCAGCAGCCCCGCGCTCACGACTAGCCACCATTTCGGAAAAAAGGAAAACGCAGCGAACGCCCCGATGACTCCGCAAACGATCATTTCAAGGAGCACTCGATAGGCCGGAACGGCGAGACCCGCGCCCTCGATGAGTCTCACCAGCCTCTTGAGCTCTGATCGCGCCTCGATTCGACGCTCGAATGGCGATAGCGTGGCAAGATGCGGCCGTCGTAACAACACAGGCTCGCGGCGACCGTTTGTGAGATCGCTTCCGAATTCTTTCTCGAACTCGCGACGCTGCTTCCGAGCCTCTCCGAAGGCACTGTCACCCACGACCCGCAGCAGGAAAAACGCTGCGATCAACACCGCGATAAAAAATAGAATCGGAAGCGTATTCATAGGTGGGCTCCTCAACCGAGGTCGGAAAAGATGGAGACGGGCAGGTCGAGACCACGCTTTCGAATTCGGTCGAAAAACTCCGGCACGATGCCGGTGGGATGAAATCGACCGAGCACGTTGCCCTTCGCATCCACCCCAGAGCGCGTAAACGCGAAGATCTCCGACATCACGATGGTGTCCGACTCCATACCATTAATTTCCTGAACACTCGTGATGCGGCGTCGCCCATCTTCGTGCCGCTCCATGTGCACGATGACATCGATGGCCGACGCGATCTGCGCCCGCAACGCCGCAATCGGAAATTGCACCCCGCTCATGGCGACCATGGTCTCGATACGACTCAGCGCGTCTCGACTCGAATTCGCATGCACCGTAGTCAATGAGCCATCGTGACCGGTATTCATCGCTTGGAGCATATCGAGCGCTTCGGCGCCACGAACTTCACCCACGACGATCCGGTCCGGGCGCATACGCAGACTGTTGCGCACCAGATCGCGCTGCGTAATTTGCCCCTTACCTTCCACATTGACTTGACGGGTTTCGAGACGAACGACGTGGGGTTGTCGCAACTGAAGTTCGGCGGAGTCTTCGATGGTGATGATTCGCTCGCGCTCGGGAATGTAGGACGACATCACGTTGAGCAGAGTCGTCTTGCCAGAGCCGGTGCCACCGGAAATCATGACGTTGAGCCGTGCCAAGACAATCGCCTTGAGCACGTCGACAACTGCCGGGCTGATCGATCCCAGGCGGATCAAATCGTCCATCGTCAGAGTGTCCCGCCCGAAGCGACGAATCGACAACACCGGACCGTCGATGGCCAATGGCGGAATGATCGCGTTGACGCGAGAACCATCTTGAAGACGCGCATCGACCATCGGCATCGACTCGTCGATGCGTCGACCTATCTTGGAAACGATTCGATCGATGATATTGAGCAGGTGCGCATCGTCATTGAAACGCACGTCTGTCGACTCTATTTTTCCACCGCGCTCGACATAAACCTGATGCGCGCCATTCACCAAGATGTCGGATACCGAGGGATCCGCAAGTAACGGTTCGAGTGGTCCGAGACCCATCACTTCATCTTCGATCTGTCGCACGACATGTCGACGCTGTAACAGACTGAGCGGTGCCGACGCATCGTTGATCAACCGATTGGCGGTTTCGCGGATCTGCATTCGTACGCGTCGTTCGTCGACGTTTCCGATCATCGACAGGTCGAGCGTCGAAAGCACGCGCGGTAGGATGATTTGCTTCCACTCCGCTTCGAGCGGCCCCGGGACCGACTCGATCTGTGCGATCTCGCGAGAGCTCTCAAGACGACTCATCGATGACTCCCGGAGAGCGCCGAAAATAGCCGGTGCACCGGACTTGGCTGCGGCGTGGAAGCCACGCCTGTCAGTCGTCTCTCGAGATCGAACAGCGCCTCGGTCACAGGCGCATGTCGATCGAGTGTCGCAAGCGGAATGCCGGCATCGAGACTGTGGCGTACCAAAGCGAGGTCTTCGGGAATCTTTGCAAAAGGCGTAGCGCCGACCGCTTTATTAATCATGTCGTCCTTCACGGGTGATCGGTTGGAATATCGATTGACGATGATGCGAATCACGGACTCCGGAACACCGACGCCCTGCGTCAGCATCTGGCGGAGCCGTGTCGCGAGTCGTACTTCTGCGAGGCTCTGACCGAGTACGAGAAGCAGGTCTTGAGACTCCGTGGCAGCCTCGACGGAGGCCGGGTCTAGCCACCGATTCGCCGCAATGAAAATGAAGTCGTAGCTCTCTCGGCAGCGCATCAGGAGCTTCGCAAAGTCGGCACCGCTCGGCACGATGGGAATCATCCCTTCCGGAATTCCTGAAAGAAGGTGCAAACCACTTTCATGACGCGCGACGTAACCCTCGAGCGCCGTCGAGTCGAGCGAGTCGACTTGCTGAAGCGCCTCGTTGATCCCCCGACTCGATCTCAAACCCAACATGGCCAAAAGGGGTGCGTAGTGGAGATCGAGGTCGACCAACAGCACGCGTCGACCCGCTTTCGTCATCAAGTGCGCGAGCGTCGCAGCGATCATCGATACGCCGATGCCGCCCGTCGCGCCGAACACGCTGATGATGCGCGCCTCTCGCTCAGGTAGCGTTGCGGCCTCTAGCCCGCGCATCGCGCGGCGGATGGCCGACCGAAGCTCCGGCGTCGTGGGCGTCGGCGGAAGCAGATCGACGACACCGATGCGCACCAATAAACGCGTCGCTTCGGGGGAGCTCAAATCGCCGCACACGACTACCCGCGGCCGGTGAGATTCGGGCAGCGCATCGATTGCCTCCAGCAGAGAGACCTGCCCACTGCGACAGCATACGATGGCTAAATCCGTATCGGAAAACGCGCGGCGAAGAGATCCATTCAAGGCCTCGGTGACACGGAGAGAGTGCAGTCGCCACTCTCCCGCGTCACGAAGTTGGTCTTCGATTCGACGCAGATCCTCATCCGAGGAAGAAAGAATCAATATGTTTTTCAGTTGCATGGCAGCGGCGCCGAAGAACCCGTTGTGGGCAATACACCGAGGCTTTCGGCAGAACTGGTAGAGCTGATGTTCGTGGGTGTAAACGCGCCGGTGATGAAGGGGATCAACAGAGACACCGATATGCCATCGACGCTCACTCGAACGAAACGCACCGAGGTGAATGCGGAAACCGGATCCACGGAAATTCCGTTCTCATTGAGATAGCTGACGTTCACGTGATCGACCGTGGCGCCGGGGATCGCCGCACCTTCAGCAGCAGCGTCTTGAAAGACCGCCGCCTTCTTTATAAGGGGCGAACCCGGCGGACACACTGCCGCGAGGCGAGCGGCTCGCCTTACACCCTCTTCCAGGGTCATGCGCAGATATACGATGCGCGAGAGATCGAGCACACCGAAGATGACGATCAGCAAGGTCGCCGCGACGACCGCGAACTCTACCGCCGTCGTTCCACGCTCTCGATATCGAGTCATAACGCCCTCATGACGGTACGCGGTCGAAGCTTGAGGGCGCTGATGTCGAGGTCATCACCGAATCCGAACAGGGGTAAGACGCCCGCAATCATCGGACGGTAGGTGTAGTCCGCGGAAAGCGTCACGAGACCACTCGAACTCACCTCTATGAAAAGATCGTCAGCCGTCAACTCGGGAACCGCCAACGGATCTTGCCCAGACGAAACGCTTTTCCCGTACAACACAAGGTTGAGGGCTTGCTGACGAACTGCGGGCGTTAGCGAAGGCACGCCTGTCGAACCTTTATAGGCGTTATCCGCCACGAAGCGCGCACCCACCTGCACCCGATGCGACAGCCTCGAATATTGGATGAACGCGCGGCCGATCTCGGCGACGGGTGTCAGCAAGAGCAACACGAGCGGCAACACGATCACCATCTCGACCGCCGCGATACCTAGGGCATATGAACGTCGGGTCATGAGTCGCTGCTGCTCGGGTCGCGGAACAGCTGAATCACGTACGGCCCGCCATCTCCCGGGTTCGGGCCAGGTGTGCCGGTGGCCTCGCAACCGGTCAGGAACTCCCCGATCAACTCGGACGTCGTGCCACTCGAACTCATTCTTTGGAGCAGAAAGAAGCAGGCCGCTCCCCGTAACGGTAAGGCATTTTGATTAATGGGCGCGGTGCAGTTTGCGATCGGAACCGCCACCTCGCGGCGTAACAGCGCCCCGCCACCGGGCGCTGGGAGTAGCGGACTGTCGTAATTGCCGGCTGCTAACCGATTCAAATAGTCGGTCCGATTCGGAACTGCGACATCAGTACCCCATACGATGGTGTTTGAACCTTGCTTTAAGGTCCCGTCAGGGTTGGCCGAAATGGGACTAACCGGCGGCTGGCCCGTGTCTTTCCAGAGCACGTCGGGCGGATACAGAGCGGGTGAGAGGCCCGATGCATATTGGTTGAATCGGGTGTTCACTCCTTGCGCGACGGGACCGACGTTTCCACCCGGCTTGATCGGGTAGGACGTACCGCCACTCACAACAATACAAGAGGCGAACCCACCGGCGAAGTCGGTGCGCAGCACCGACGCTCCACTGCCGGACATCGAAAGAAAATGGAAATCGCCGAATTGGGTGCCATCACCGATGTTCTGTTTTCCTTTGAGAAGGTAAACGCGCCCAGGCACAAAACCGAAGTTCGGTTTCTGCGCGGTGCCACAGACGGCGATCGGAAGGACACTGCACACTTCAGCAAGCGGCGCACTCGGCCCCGCCACGGCACTCGCAGACACCTCGAGCGTGGTAAATCCCAGTGCTTGCGCAAGACTTGCACCGACCGCGATGTCATCGAGGAATACTCGGACATACCGCGCCGTTCCGGGCTTGGTGACATCGAAGGGAATCTCCGACGAAAATTTGATGTCGAGATCACCACAGGTCACGGGCGACGGTAGAGATTGCGCGAGCTCTTTGAAGCCCTGCGCATTGGCAACCAACGAGTCTCTGGCTGCATCGCAGGCGGCGGTGGTGCTTCCCGTTTGATCGAGTCGCTTCGCTGCCGCAAGCGCCATGGCATCGGCCACGCTTTGCAGGCGGGCCTTCATATAGCCGAGACGACTGGCATCGAGCGCGAGCCCGGCGACCCCGAGCAGCGCCGCTGCCGCGATCACGACGAGCAAGAGCGCACTCCCTCGCTCCCGGCGTCTGTGATGTAGCGCCTGCGATCGCATGTCACTTCCCTGCGATGGCGCCGAGTAGCGTCTCGAAGAAGCCGGGTTTCGACGCGCCCTCCGCTCCACGCTGTCGCACGCCGCGAACGGAGGTGGCTGAGACCTCAGAGTCCGTACCTTGTGGTGCGGCCGTGCCATGCCGATCGCTCGCGGTAGCATCCTCGATCTGCGCGGCCATCACGGCACGGACATTACGACCGTCTGCCAATTGCTGATCGGTGGTGGCACATCCGATCGTCACAACAGGTAGCACGACGCTCAGGACAATCACTTTTGAAAAGCAGGAATATTTCACGGCTTAGCCTCCGGGGTGAGTCGACCCAACATGAAAAAGTCCCAATCGGTGGGCTCTTGATAACGATCCGTCGGCAATTCGAGACGCTTGGGATCGACCGGGCGCGCGAGACGCGGGGTCACCAAGATCACGAGCTCGGTATTACCCTTCAGGAAATCCTGGCTTCGAAAAAGCGCCCCAAGAATCGGCACTGACCCCAATCCTGGGAACTTGGTGACGATCGATCGCACGTTGTCGCTAAATAGACCTGCAAGAGCGATCGTTTGCCCATCGGCCAACTCGACCGTGCCCGTCGCATTACGTCGCGTGAGCGATGGCACGACGAACGTTGAGCTCGTCTGGGTGGGGTTCAACACCACAGAGGTCGCGTTGGAGATCTCGCTGACCGACACCTCGAGTTTGGTGTTGATCCGATCTCCCGCGAGCACCACCGGCAAAACTTTTAAGGAGATGCCGAAATCTTTGAACTCGATGGTGACGCTTCGATCTCCTTGCGGCACCGGCACCGGGAACTCGCCGCCAGAGAGGAAAGTCGCTTCCTGACCGGTCAGCGTCGTGAGCGTCGGCTCCGCAAGGATCTTGGCGAGGCCCTGCTCCTTTGCAGCATCAAGCGCCAGATTGAATGCAAAACTGTCCGAAAAATAGCTCGTAAAAATGCCCTGGTTCGGGATCACGAGCGTGTTGGGGGCGAATTCGTCGAGTGCGGGCGATACGATGCCGCTGCCATTGGAATCAATCGACGGAATCCGTAAGCCCGACGTACCAAAGAACGCGTCGGGAAACGACGCACCACCGTTGACGCCACCGCCACTCCAACTACCCCGCACACCGAACGCATTGAAGCGCGCATTCATACGCTTGAGTTCGGAACGCGCGACCTCGGCGACACGCACTTCGACCATTACCTGTTGGGCACCGGCCACCTGCATCAGGTTGATGACCTCACCGGCACTACCGTCTCGGCGGCCGACGCCCTCTTCGCCACCTGCTTTCCGGCCTGCGCCGACGCGAGCGAGATAACTCTCCGCCACCCGAATCGCCGTCGTCATGGCGGTCGCGCTCGGCACCGTTCCCGATAACACGATCGATCGCTGAGCGGACGATACTTCGATCGATTGATTCGGGATCAACCTAAATAGACGCGCTCTGAGGCTCTCGAGATCGTGGGTCACTTCGACTGCCAACGTGGACCGCGCACCGGAGTCGCGATCCCAAATGACGACATTCGTGACGCCGATATCTTTACCGAGCAAGTAATACTCAGTGGGGCTTAGCACCACGATATCCGCGACGCTGGGATCCGCCACTGAGACGCGCTTTGCAGCCTTCGGCAACGTCAGGGTGCGTGACTGGAAGACGGTGAGCGTGATTTTCTCGCCCGCAGGGTCCGCGACACCGAGAACCGTCGATAAGCTCAGCGCTAAAAATGCAATGGAAATAATGAATTTACGCATCGTGAAGACTCCTTATTCGGAAATGCCGGTGGTGATTGCCGTGCCACGAATGACGGTCACGGCCTGCCTAGGCTTCGGCGTCTTTTTTTGATCGGGAATCGGTACGAGAGAGAAACCCGCCTCGATGATCCGCGGCGTTTCTTTCGCCACCGCTTCCGCATCGAGCGCGCCGGTCGGCGTTGGCGACAGCGGATTTCGGAGGGTCAGCTGAAGCGTGCCTCGCTGACGAGCGATCGCGATCTTTTCGGCATCGGCAGGCGTCACTTCGAGTGTCACGGCGCGACCGACGACGGGCCCGTCGGATGTTGGGTCCGAACGTTGATCCACCGCTAAGACTCGAACGTCACGAATGATCGTCTCGGCAGTGGCCCCGCCGTCATGATTGAATGCAGAGATCACATCCACCCGGTTTTCCGGGAGTACGAAGCCACCGACACCGATGACATCGTCAACTCGAATAGTGACCGCGCGCATCCCGGGGTTGAGCACGGCAGCGAGCGCACTACCTCCCGCATACTCCGATAGCCGTCTCGCCACCAGTGCCTCGCCCGCATAGAGCGGGGAGCGCGATACTTGGCCAACCACCTCCGCGACATCACGAAACGAATCTGTCGGCGCGCCCTCGACAGAGGTCCGCACCGTGCGTAAATCCTGTCGCTCCATACGCTTTCCCATCGGGATGTCGCGTGCCGCAACGACGACCGAGGTGAGATTTTTACTTGACGCTTCCACCGCCTGAATGCGTGACTTCATCCACGCCGTGGCCAAAGTCGCTGCGATCAGCGCGAACGCGAGCGCCACAGCGATAAGCCAAAAATTCTTTCGGGTTTCGTAGTTCATGAAATCCTCATGTGACCATCACGGTCGCGACAGTGGATGCGGCGATCGCCACCGCGTAAGGAATGTGCGTGACCCCTCGACTGAAGCAGAGATATCCCAGTGCGAGAACTGCACCGCAGAGCGCAATCGCTGCCAATGCGATCAACAACTGCGACAACGACCACCAAACAGATGTCGCTGCGATGAGCTTTACATCCCCCGCACTCATGCCACGCATCACGTACATCGGCATACACGCAAGGCCGCCTAACACCCCGCTCGCGAGCCCGCTCCAAAGTTGACCCGCGCCGAGCTCATACACGCCTCCGACCAGACCCACCAAAGCAAGCCCAAGACAAAGCATGTTCGGGATGCACCGCTCCATCCAATCGAATACGGCGGCCGCAAGGACCGCGGGCACGAGAACGACCATCTGCATGAGGGGGATCGAAGACATGGGTTGACGACGGAGTGGGATCCGGTCGGTGCCTGTCAGGGTCACCGACCGGGGACTCCACGTTTAAAGAAGCGCGTCTGCCAAATCTTGGAGTCGAGCCGTCGCGTTGGTCCCGACCTCGGTGAACACCGTGACCAGGCCAACGACGATCAAACCCGCAACCACTGCGTACTCCACTGCTGCAAGGCCGCGCTCATCGGCAATGAACCGATAAAAGAACTTCTTCATGGACTTCATTTTCATCTCCTAGAATTTTCAGGGGCGTCGATGACGACGCCATCGACGGACCCACTCTAGGACCACGCGCCTCATCAAACCTGCGCGCTCACGCACGGATTTTTGCTTTTTCTAACGAGACGTCTCACCGTGCTTGAGACGACGGAACACGACGACAACACAATCTGATACTCCATCAGTCTTCAATCGAACTGACAGGAGAATGATGATGAAAAAACTTTCGATACCCGATCAGCTGAGCGATCTGGAGGATGTGGTACGCGGTTTCATGCGACGGCCGTTCTTTTATGACTCGCAGATGCCCGAAATCCGTATGGACGTACGCGAAGATGACGAGGCCTACGTCATCCACGCGGAGATTCCTGGCGCTAAGAAAGACGACGTAAAGATCGATGTCGACGACAACTACGTATCGATCGCTGCACAACTGGGTAATCAAGTCGAGCGGAAGAACGGAGGACGATGGATCTGCACCGAGCGCTATGCAGGTTCAGTGTCTCGCAGCATGAGTCTCGCCCATGACGTCGATCCTGCGAAGGCAAACGCGTCATATGAGAATGGCGTTCTCGCACTCACCTTACCGAAGAAAGCGCGATCATCCGCCAAGTCGGTACCCATCCGATAAAAAAATGGGGCGGACTCCGCGAGGAGCCCGCCCCAAATCCGCCAGCCTCAGGGATGCGGCTGTCGGGGGGGACAATTCTTGGCACTAAAAAAAGATGGCCCGGCTAGCGTCTTCGGAACCGGCCGAGCCATCTCTCCGTCCCCTTTGCGGGGCGGACGCAGACATGATTTGTTCGAAGGAACTCGTCGACGCGATCCCTTCATCGCCTCGCCGTCAGCCTGTCGGTGACTGAATCACTCTGCCATCGAGCACTCCGCCTCGCCGAGGGGGACGAGGTCACTTCACTCGACGGAACAATCCTACAAATCCCGATCGGTCTATTTCGGTGGGATAACACACGCAGGCGCGATTATTTTTTCGCTCTTAATTCTTTGAGTGTTACCTCATGATTCTCATGGGTATATAGGAGAAATAGCAGTTAAAAGAAATGAGTGATTCCATACATTTCGGATCAAACTGCCTCATGACACATCACAAACAAGTGGAGAATGACTGCAACGGGGGTTGCGATTCGGAGGTTCAATGAAACCAGTCATGTCCCAAAATCGATTCCTCGCAATGCTTCCGCGGCCCATCCAGGAGGTGTTCGATACACATTCCGAAATTACGGAAATCCGTAAGGGGCTAATCGGAAATTCCGACGATGACGGTCAGGAATTCATATTCTTTCCCCTCACCTGTCTCTACTCGGTCGACATCCGTATGACCGACGGATTTCAAGCCCACCTCGCTCTACTTGGCTATCGGCACGCAGTCGGCACACGCTATGCGTCCGAACCGCCTTTACCTGGAGCGGCACGAGTCATCGTCTCGGGTTACGCACTTCGACTTCCCTTCGATATCTTCTTCTCCGAATGGTCACGAAGCGCCGAGCTTCAGCGTGCCTTGCAAGATCAACTCTTTCAGTTAACTCGAATGCTCGGAATTGCCACGGCGTGCAACATGCATCACCCACTGCAGCGTCGTCTCGCAAGGTGGTTGCTGTCAGCGGCCGATGCGTCATCGACCAAAAGCTTCGAACTGACTCACGAAGAGTTGGCGAGTCTGCTCGGTGTTCGGCGCGAAGCCGTAACCGAGAGCCTCTCGAGATTGTCTTTGGCGGGTGCCATCGAGACGACTCGAGGACGCGTCACCCTCCGCGATCATCAACTGCTGCACGAAGCCTCCTGCGAGTGTCACGCGCTGACACTCGATCAGCTCACCCCGACTGGCCGGCGGGTCGATCAACGAAGAGTCGCTGCGCTCGCCTGAGCGGCAAAAGTGCCGTCCAACCGCCGACCAAGCACCGCAAAATCGGGTGTAGTGCTTGGCGAGCCACCCCGCACAGAGCTACCCTGCCCCTCTCGGTCTGACACGGGGGGATGGACATGAGGGTTTCTCGTCGCTCAGCGCTTCAGGGCGCCACGGCCTTGGGCGGGGCTGGACTTCTCGGACTGACCGCAACCCCCGCGTCCGCCATGAACACGCCGCGGGCGGATTTCACCGATCCCCGAACGGCTCTGCGGACGCACGTCAAGATGGTTGGGAGCCTAGGAACCGCAACCGTCTACTCCTTCATGCGCCTCAATATTTATGCCGATCTGGGTGAAGGAAACTTCGTTCCGTTCTTCACCATGAACAACATTCTCGTCGACTACTGGCAGCCCAAAGGCGACGATCAGCACGAGATGCGCAAGTACGAGGTGGGCTTCTATACCCGCTTCGACAGTCAGGAACCGCTCGAAGAATTCCTAAACCCGGTGACCGGCAAGACCTCTGCGATCCATCACTTTCGCTTGGGCCCCGTACCTCGGCTTTACACGCCGACCGGCGTAATCGCGATGGGCTATACACCCACTCTTTTACCCATCGAAATCATCGGCGAGCGCGTCTTTTTGGCGACTCAGTCGATCGAAAGTCGCCCAGACATGATCAATCCGGGCCGCACGACTTACACCAACTCGTTCATGACGATGTCAGCGTCACTGGCCGACATCAATGATCCCGCCGTGCTCTCTGCTCCCGTTCACTTGCAGTTGCAAAATAAGAATCGCTGGGCACCTTGGATGGGCATGGGAGATCGCCCGGGCGGCACGGTAGCACGCGGCTTTGGCGGCAAAGTGGCAAGCCTCGATGCATTACCCAAGACGGTCATCGACGGGGCCAGACGCTTCGTTCCAGAAATTTTTGATACCGCCAACTGGCATGATTTCGTATTCGAAGACTCCGAATACCTGAAGAGTCGGCCTCAATCGTGAGTAAGACAGAGCGAATCCACCATCGCACCTGCCATCTCTGCGAGGCCATGTGCGGCGTCGAAATTCGCGTTCGCGGACGAGAGATTTTATCGATTCGCGGTGACGAGAAAGATCCGTTCAGTCGGGGTCATATCTGCCCCAAAGCGCTTGGCATCAAAGACGTCCACGAAGATCCTGATCGAATTCGTCATCCGCTGCGACGCACAGCGACGGGTTGGAAGGAAGTCTCATGGGAAGAGGCACTCGACGAAGTCGCCCACCGCTTGCTCTCGGTTCAACGTGAACATGGCATGGACTCGGTCGCGAGCTACTTCGGAAATCCTCAGGTCCACAGTTATTCTGGCTTGCTCGGCGGAGCAAAGTTCCTACGCACCTTGCGCAGTCGAAATCGATATTCCGCTACCTCCGTCGATCAGCTCCCACATCATTTTGCGGCGTACTTCATGTATGGCCACCAACTGATGATTCCGGTGCCCGATCTCGATCGAACAAAGTTTTTTCTGATACTCGGCGGTAACCCGGTGGTCTCCAACGGCAGTCTGATGACAGCGCCCGATGTCGCCACTCGACTCAAAGAGTTACGTGGCCGAGGTGGTCGACTCGTCGTCGTAGACCCTCGCCGAACCGAGACCGCGGAGTTGGCGGACACCCATCTTTTTATTACACCCGGCACCGATGCCTTTTTTCTTCTCTCCTTGCTGCATGTGCTCTTCAAGGAAGACTTGATTTCCACGGGGTCGCTTGGCGAGTCACTCGACGGTCTCGACGTCATTCGAGATCTCGCCTGGCCGTTTTCCCCCGAAGTCACCGCCGCGACAACTGGTGTAGCTGCTGGAACAGTCATCCAACTCGCACGCGACTTTGCGAAGTCTGAAGCCGCTGTGTGTTACGGGCGCATGGGAGTGTCGACCCAACAATTTGGTGCGCTATGCCAATGGTTGATTCAACTCGTCAATCTTTGTACCGGTAACCTCGATCGGCCCGGCGGTGCGATGTTCACGAAGCCGGCATTCGACGTGCTTAATTTAGCAGCGGGATTTGGTCAGCGCGGTTCGTTCGACAAGCGGCGTACCCGTGTCCGAGGGCTTCCGGAATTCGGCAGTGAATTCCCAGTCGCGGCATTGGCAGAAGAAATTTTGACACCGGGAGAAGGTCAAATTCGGGCGCTCGTCACGGCGGCGGGAAATCCCGTGATCTCGACGCCTAACGGTCAACAACTCGAGCGCGCGCTCGCGAATCTCGATTTCATGGTGTCGGTCGATTTCTATCTCAATGAGACGACTCGGCATGCACACGTGATACTGCCACCGACCTCTGCGCTCGAGCGTGATCATTTCGATCTCATCTTTCACGTCCTTGCCATTCGCAACACCGTTAAGTATTCGAAGCCGCTCTTCGATAAACCGCTCGGCGCATTACATGATTACGAAATCTTCGATCAGCTCGGAGCGCGGCTGGAGTCGATCGACCCCTCCCGCAGGCCGAAGGGGCTTGCTCGTTGGATCTCGCGCATCCTGACCCCAAAACGCAGTGTCGCTCTGGGTATTCGTTTCGGAGGTCGCGGCGCAGGATGGAACCCTCTGTCGCGGGGACTCACGCTTTCAAAAGTCGCGGCGAACCCGCACGGTATCGATCTTGGTGCACTAGACCCTTGTCTTCCCGAGCGCCTACTCACGAAAAACAAACGTATCGATCTCGCGCCGAAGCCATTGGTCGAAGATCTGCGGCGTCTCGCCAAAACTCTCGTTAAAGACGACACGCGTCCGTCAGAGGCCTTGCGCCTCATCGGACGCCGTGATCTTCGAACCAACAACTCATGGCTTCATAATTCGCGGCGATTCGTCAAAGGCCCGAAGCGCTGTACGCTACTCATCCACCCAGACGACGCGTCTGCCCGCGGGCTTACCGGGGGCGATATCGCGACCGTCACCTCACGCTCGGGAAGCGTGGACATCACGGTTGAACCAAGCGGGGAGATGATGCGGGGCGTGGTGAGCATCCCGCACGGATGGGGACATCATCGCCCCGGCATTCGTCTACGGGTGGCGCAGGAGCACGCGGGCGTGAGCGTCAACGATCTCACCGACGACACCTTTATAGACGAGCTATGCGGTAACTCGGCACTGAACGGCGTCGAGGTCACAGTTCGACGGGCTGCTTTAAGCCCCACAACCCTGGATCTCTCCGCGTGAGTCGCTGGTCGATCCCGAATGCGCTGTCCTTCTTCAGACTCGTCGGAAGTCCTTTTTTGCTCCCCTTGAGTCAGACGACAAATCAAGCATGGATCGTCATCGGGTTCATATTGCTCGGATTATCAGATGCCTTGGATGGCGCACTCGCGCGCCGATGGAACCAGACGAGCGACTACGGCTCTAAGCTCGACGCTGCGGCCGATCTCGTTTTCTATCCTTGCTCGGCGGTCGTGCTCGCGATTCTTTTTCCAGACTATCTGAACCCTAACTTACCGTACATTTACGTCACTCTAACGGCGCTCGCCGGAGCATTACTGACTTCGCGCATACGTTGCGGCCGCATCATCTTGTTGCATACGCATGTGAGTCGGTATTCGGGGGTTCTCCTATTCGTGGTCGTGCTGATCTCGTTCTTCATCGATACGACCCTGATGATTCGACTCGTAGCGCTCACCTACGCGGTCGGCTTCGTCGAAGCCTCACTTATTTTTCTCATTAAAGGCCCGGTTTCGCCGGATACCCGCAGCCTCTTCTCACACCAAAGCCCCGCAGCATGATCACCGCAGAGTTGCCCGTCATTCACACTCACCTCGTACTACGTACGCCGGACGAGTGCTTCGCAGCCGTACCCGACTTTCCCTACACACCCCGCTATCTCGATATCGGCGGGCTACGAATAGCCTGCATCGACGAAGGGCCGCGTGATGCCGCGCCGGTGTTACTGATGCACGGCGAGCCGACGTGGTCGTTCCTCTATCGAAAAATGATTCCCCCTCTGCTCAGGGCGGGGCATCGTGTCGTTGCGCCTGACCTGGTTGGCTTCGGCCGCTCGGACAAACCGTCGCACCCCGCCGACTATTCATATCGAAATCACGTGCTGTGGATGAACGCTTGGCTCGAGGCCATGGATCTTCTAGACATCACGCTCTTCTGCCAGGACTGGGGGTCCTTGATCGGACTACGAATGCTCACCGCGAACCCCGATCGCTTTGCTCGGGCCGTGCTCGCCAATGGCGGACTGCCGACCGGAACACACGGCAGCGTGCCGCCGGCCTTCAAAATTTGGCGCGCCTTCGCGCGTTGGAGTCCGTGGTTCCCGATAGGCCGTATTGTCGCAACAGGCTGCGCCTCGACACTCACGCCCGAGGACATTGCGGCATACAACGCGCCCTTCCCGACCCGTCGGCATCGGGTTGCGGCCCGGATGTTCCCCCGATTCGTTCCGGCAGAGCCCGACAACCCCGAACGTGACGCCAACGAGGCCGCCTGGCGCGTCCTCGAGTCATGGAATAAACCCTTTCTGACGCTCTTCAGCACGCGAGATCCGATTACGCGGGGTGGAGAGCGCCTATTTCAGAAACGTGTTCCCGGCGCATCGGGTCAAGCGCATACGGCGATCCGTGGCGCGGGTCATTTCCTGCAAGAAGATAAACCGCTGGAACTTGCCGAGCACATCAATCGTTTCATGGGTTCACGATGATCACTACGCTACTGATCACTATTCTGATCTATGTGATTTTTTTACTTTGGTATGGCGGTCGAGCGCGCCCGCTCACCCATAAAGAGGTCGAAGACTTCCTCGCGCTGATGACCGCGCAAGGCATCGATCGCGAAGATCCCGAACTCTTCGAATCTTTGAAGCGACTACTCTCGCGTGATGACGGGCGCGAGTTCGTCATGCTCAACCTCATCCGTTACCGTGAAAAAGCGGCCTATCCTCCCGGATCATCCTTCGGTGATAGTGCGATCGAAGCCGACAAGCGCTATGCCCGCGCGTTCTTTCCCTATTTATTGCGTTACGGCAACGTGCCGGTTTTCATCTCGAGCCGAAGCGGATCGTTCATCGAGCCGAGGCAAGCGGAGCATTGGCAGGTAGTCGCGATGATTCGCTATCGAAGCCGCCGAGACTTCATTCGAAGTGTCACCGCCGTGGTCGGCAAAAACGTAATGGTCCACAAGTGGGCCGCGATCGATACGACGCACGTATTCCCGGTGCGCCCGATGTTTTCGTTCATCGCCGTACGCTCAGCCGTCGCCCTACTCCTCGCGGCCGTCGCGTCTCTCGTTTATTTGTTGGCGCTCGCCGGATAAGTCAGCGGTGAGTCAGGGCCTATCGGCAACCCGAGAGTCAACCAGAGACCGAATACGAACGACCATCCGACGAGGAAGGTGAAAGAGTACGGAAGCATCACCGCCACAATGGTGCCCAGTCCTGTCTTAGGCTCATACTTTTGAAAGAAGGCAATGATGAGCGCGAAGTAACTCATCATCGGCGAGATGATATTCGTGACGCTGTCGCCCACCCGATAAGCCGTCTGAGTCAGCTCAGGCGAATAGCCGAGCAGCATGAACATCGGTACGAATACGGGCGCCATCAACGCCCATTTTGCCGAAGCGGAGCCCATCAAGAGATTGATGGTGGCAGTGAGCAAAATGAACATGGCAAATAGCGGGATCGCCGGCAAGCCCAGCGACTTCAAGCCCTCGGCACCGTTTACGGCAAAGATCAGACCTAGCTGGGTCCAATTGAAGAAGGCCACGAATTGAGCAGCAAAAAATACGAGCACGAGATACCCGCCGAGCGTGGCCATACTCGCGCTCATACCTTTGATCACATCGTTATCGTTTTTGATTGTACGTGCACCGATGCCGTAGGCGATGCCGCTTACGACGCCATACAAAAAAATGATGGCGACTACGCCAGATAACAAAGGCGACTTCAGCAGGTCCCCGTCAGTCGGATTACGTAAAAATCCTGCTCCGGGCAAAGAGCCCAAGGGCAGCATCGACCAGACCAGCAAGATCGTCAAAAGCAGACTCGCGACACCGGAATACCGTAGCCCTCGACGCTCTTCGCCGGAGAGCGGGCCAGCAAGGTCAGAGTCACCGGCCGCCGCGATCGGTCGATCATCGGGAAAACGTGGCGCCGTGAAGCGCTCTGCGACGAACCAACCAAGGAGCGTGATGACGGGTGTGGATACCGCCATGAAATACCAGTTCGCGAGCGGGCTAACCGAGTAGGTCGGATCGACGATCTGTGCGGCTTCCTGGGAGAGCCCCGACAGCAGCGGGTCGATGGTACCGATCAGTAAGTTGGCGGAGTAACCACCCGACACTCCAGCGAAGGCCGCAGCCATGCCGACGATGGGGTGGCGCCCAGCCGATTTGAAGATGAGCCCGGCGAGCGGAATCAGCAGTACATAGCCGATCTCGCTGGCCATGTTCGACATCACGCCCGCAAAGACCACGATCGGCGTCAGTAACGACCGAGGCGCGGCAAGTACCAGTTTTCTCAACGCAGCGCCGATGAGCCCCGAATGCTCGGCAACACCAATCCCGATGAGCGCCACGAGCACCGTCCCGAGCGGCGCAAAGCTCGTGAAGTTCGTGACGAGACTGGTGAGAATGCGATGTAAGCCCTCGAGACTGAGCAGGTTGACTGCCGACACCGTCGCGCCCGTCGTGGGGTGTTGCACCTCAAGCCCTGCAAGCGACGCGAACCATGAGGCGACCACCACGAGGAGCGCCAGCAAGGCAAAAAGGGTCGCCGGATGAGGGAGCGCATTACCCCCTCTTTCGACGACGTCTAGAAAACGGTCGAGCCAAGATTTACGAGTCATGGTTAGGATTTGAGCCGATCAGGCCTGCGGTTTCAACTGCAACCGATTCGCATCAAAGACAATGAAACATCCGCCGGGAATCACCCTAGCTCTGGTCAAACACCACTCCGATCATCGACAATAAAGAAAGGGGCTTAGGTAATTTTTTTTGAGGAGCGTTTCGAGTGCTCTCTCTCAGCGAAATGATCTTCGGTATGGTCGGCCTCCTGATTCTCCTCAT
>JAFMKA010000077.1 GCA_017853175.1 Steroidobacteraceae bacterium
CCCCGACCAACGGTTTACAAAACCGCTGCACTACCACTGTGCTAACCCGGCGCCGGTGATCGACTCGCGAGGGCGCTGATTCTACCCCGACGGTCTCGGCTGTCATCCTCCTAGGGGTACACTTCGGTCTCATGAAGACCCTGATTACCCTGGTCACCCTGCTCGTGACCGCCTTTTTCACCGCCGAAACCGCGCTCGCAGCGCCCTATCCCCGGCTGGATCCACGCCCGCCCCTCGAGCGTATCGCGTTCGGCTCCTGCCTCGATGAGGAGAAAACGCCGCCGCATTGGCAGGCAATACTCGATCGCAATCCGCAAGTTTTCATGATGCTGGGCGACAACGTCTATGCAGACTCGGTCGGCAGCCGTGACATCGGGCCTGACCTTGTTGAGATGCGTCGCGCCTACGCCAAGCTTGACGCGCAAACTGGGTTTCGCGAACTCCGCTCGAAGGTGCCCGTGCTCGCCGTCTGGGACGACCACGACTACGGCCTCAACGACGGTGGCGAGGAGAACCCGATCAAAGTCGAGGCAAAGTCGATCTTTGCTGATTTCTTTGACGTACCAGCCGACGACCCGATGCGCTCACGTGAAGGGACATATCGCGCCAACGTCTATGGGCCACCTGGCCGCAGAGTGCAGATCATCTTGCTCGACACTCGATATTTCCGCTCACCACTGAAGGCGACCGATCAACGCAACGCACCGGGTAAGCAGCGCTTCGTGCCAGACGGTGACCCGAAGAAAACGATGCTCGGCGAAGCGCAGTGGCGCTGGCTCGAAGATCAGCTTCGACAACCGGCCGAGCTTCGGTTGATCGTCTCGTCGGTTCAGGTGATCTCTGAAGGTCACGGCTGGGAGGGCTGGAGGACGATGCCGCTCGAGCTCGCACGACTTACTCGACTCGTCACAGAGACGAAGGCGAATGGCGTGATCTTCCTATCAGGCGACCGACATCGCGCTGCGGCATATCGTCGGATCGAGAGCACGCCTTATCCTTTTTATGAACTGACCTCGAGCTCGCTTAACTCGGGTGTCGACTCGAAACAACCCGAGATCGATCCGCAACGTCTCGGCGGCAGACTCTATGCAGGAGAAAACTTCGGCTTAGTTCAGATCGATTGGGAACTCGGTGTCGTGAATCTCGACATTTTGAGCCTGCCCGCAGGTCGACGGGTGCGCGGCGTCACGCTCGCCATCGCCGAACTACAGCCCTAACTCAATCGAAGTCGCTCGCGGCGTGGCGCTCACGCAGCGCATCGGGCTCTTTGCTGCGGTTGACCCGCATGCCACGCTTAACCGCTGGCCTCTCCGAGATTTCTTTTGCCCAGCGAACCACGTGTCGATAACTTGCGACCTCGAGAAATTCCGAGGCGCCATAAAGGTCTTGCAGCACCAGCGCGCCATACCACGGAAAGACCGCGATGTCGGCGATGCTGTATGAGTCGCCGCAAAGATAGCGTCGCTCCGCGAGCTGGCGATCGAGTACGTCGAGCTGTCGTTTGACTTCCATCGCGAACCGATCGATCGGGTACTGCCACTTCTCCGGCGCGTAAGCAAAGAAATGTCCAAAGCCGCCCCCGAGGTAAGGCGTGCTGCCGACCTGCCAGAAGAGCCATGAAAGACACTCGGCCCGACCCGCCCCTCTCTCAGGTAAGAACGCTCCGAACTTCTCGGCGAGGTAGGTGAGGATCGCACCTGACTCGAACACTCGCACCGGCAGGTCTCCGCTCAGATCGAGCAGCGCGGGAATCTTCGAGTTCGGGTTGACCTCGACGAAGCCGCTGCCGAACTGATCACCGGCGCCGATATCGATATACCAAGCGTCGTACTCCGCTTTCGAGTGCCCGAGCGCGAGCAGCTCTTCGAGCAAAATCGTCACCTTGATTCCGTTCGGCGTGCCGAGCGAATAGAGCTGCAAAGGGTGTCGCCCTCGCGGCAACTCTTTTTCGTGCGTGGCGCCGGCGATGGGCCGGTTGATATTGGCGAAGCGCCCGCCGTTGTCCTTGTTCCACACCCAGACCTTCGGTGGTGTATAGCTCATGACCTGCCCTCTCTACGCACACTCACCTCGCCGCCGATGAGTGACATTCTTTGACCTTGAGATGTCTCGATCTGTAATGCGCCCTGTTCGTCGATGCCGCGAGCCAGGCCCTCACGCTCACCCGCCCCATCGAACACCCGTACGGACTGATTAAATAAGGCGTCAGCGGATCGCCACGACTCGAGGAACGGCGCAAACCCTTCGCGCGCAAACTGCATGAGCCCTTCGATACAGCGGTCGATGATTTCCGCAGCGATCGCGTTACGCGTATCGACCTCGACGCCACACCTTGCCAAATCGCTCGCGATCGTACCGGTCTCGGCGATACGTTGCTTAGCGGCTTCGGTGAGTCGCAGATTAAGTCCGACGCCGATCACCACATGACCGGGGCCGCCCGCCTCGGCGCGCAACTCGACGAGAATACCGCCGAGCTTTTCGATAGTCGGCGTAACGAGATCATTTGGCCACTTGAGCGCGACATCGCGCGCACCGCGACGTCGTAAGGCCGCCCGGATGCAGGTACCGACCACGAGCGTCAGCGCGGGCAGATCTCTCGGCAGAGGCTCGAAGCTCGTTGCAATCGAAAAACACAGACTGTCGCCGAGCGCCGAGCGCCAGGCGCGACCTCGACGACCGCGACCGCCCGTTTGGTTTTCGCAAAGGAGCACGACGAATTGCCCGGGCGACGGCGGCACTGCCGACAGCAACGCGCCGTTGGTCGAGTCGATCTCCCATTCGACGTTAACCATCGTCGAATGGCGAATCGATGGCATCAAGGCTTCGCGAATTCTTTGGGCATCGAGCGCTTCACAGGGCGAGGCCAAGCGGTAACCGCGATTGGTCTGCGCCTCGATCTCGAGGCCTAGCTCTCTTAACTGCTCGATCGCTTTCCAGACGGCGCTACGCGTGACGCCTGCGGTCTCGGCGAGTGCTTCGCCCGAATGCACATCGCCGTCGGCGAGCGCGCGGAAGATCTCTCGCGCGAGCGTCACAGCTTTCCAGTCAGGCGACCGAGCAGCCATAACGAACGAGCGCGCGGTTCGGTGCCGGCGCGCATGCGCGCAATGTTGCTGCGGTGCGTCCAGATGACGAAGACGGCACACACCACGCCAAACGCGGTGAGCGGCATGACCTCGTCCGATGAAATCACACCGAGGACACCTGCGTAGTGCGCAAGCAGCGGAAGCGCGCTCGCCGCGACCATCGAACCGAGCCCCACGTAGCCAAATACGAACATCATGAGCAACCATACGGCGAGCATGCCGGCCAGCAAGGGCATGGAGAGCGCGAGTAAGGTGCCGAGCACCGTGGCCACACCCTTGCCCCCGCGAAATCCGTGAAACACGGGATAGACGTGGCCGATCACCGCAGCAAAGCCACACGCCGCGGCGAGCCACTCGGGCGAGAACACGGATGCAGTCAATGCAGTAGGTACCCATTGAACAGCGATAACCGCCTTGCCGACATCGATGACGATGACGCCCGCCGCAAACGCCCAGCCCTGCGTACGTAAGGCGTTGGTACCGCCCGCATTCCCGCTTCCCTGGGTGCGGATATCGATGCCTCGAAAGCGGCCGATCAGCAGGGCGCCGTTGATCGAACCCAAGAGATAGGCCACGAGGACACGCACAAAGAGGTCGAGCATCGCGAAATCTTAACGTACGCCTCGCGACCGTGCAGAATGCGCGAATGTCAGAGCAGATTCCGACCCTGAGCCTGCGGGATGTCGACGACGAGCGCTTCGTGCGTAGTCTCGGTGCCGCATACGAAAACTACGGTTTCGTCATCATCACCGACCACGGCATTCCGCAGCCGCTGATCGACCGTTTCCTCGCCTTATTCAAGACCTTTTTCGCTTGGCCGGAACCGGACAAACATCGTTACCACATCAAAGGAGGCGGTGGCGCCCGGGGCTATACCCCCTTCGGGATCGAAACTGCCAAAGGTAGCCAGCACTTCGACCTCAAAGAGTTCTGGCATGTCGGTCGCGAGTTACCCATGGGTCACGCCTATCGACACTACATGGCCGACAACATCTGGATCACAGAGATTCCAGAGTTCAAAGAAACCTGCATCGAGATGTTCGAAACTTTCGATCGCACGGGGCGTCGCTTGCTCTCGGCGATCGCGCGCGTACTCAACCTCTCGCCCGATTTCTTTGAAGATAAGGTTCAGCTCGGCAATAGTGTGCTGCGGGTGATTCACTACCCGCCGATGCCGCCGAACCCCGCCGAGAGCATTCGCGCAGGCGCGCACGAAGACATCAACGTCATCACCTTACTGCTCGGCGCCGAAGAGCCGGGTTTACAGGTGCTGACGCGACAAGGGCAATGGCTCTCGGTCAACCCGGCACCGGGCTCGATGGTCGTCAACGTGGGCGATATGCTTCAACGCCTGACGAACGGCGTGCTGCGCTCGACAAGCCATCGCGTGATCAATCCGATCCGAGATCGCGCGCAAAACGCTCGTTTCTCGATGCCGTTCTTCTTGCATTTCAATCCGGATTTCCCCATCGCGGCGCTGCCCTCCTGCGTCGGCCCGGGCAAGCCTGAGCCGCTACCGCCGATCTTGGCTGAGGACTATCTGCAAGAGCGGTTGCGCGAAATCAAACTCAAATAATCCGATCGGGGCCTTTGTGGCGAAGCTTTATTTTTATTACTCGACCATGAACGCAGGGAAGTCCACAGCCCTGCTGCAGGCCTCGCACAACTACGGCGAGCGCGGCATGCGCACGCTCGTGTACACCGCCAAACTCGACGACCGCGCCGGCGGCAAGGTGGCCTCCCGAATCGGCATCAGCTCGGAAGCCCGCCACTTCGCTGCGGAACAAGACCTATATATAGAGATCAAGAAAGATCTCGCCGACGGGCCGCTCGCCTGCGTGCTGGTCGATGAAGCCCAATTCCTGAGCGTCGCCCACGTGAAGCAGCTCTCCCGGGTGGTCGACGAACTCAATGTGCCGGTGCTGTGTTATGGCCTGCGAACCGACTTCCTCGGCCGACTGTTCGAGGGGAGTGCCCAGCTTTTGGCCTGGGCGGATAACCTGGTCGAGCTCAAAACGGTCTGCCACTGCGGTCGCAAGGCGACCATGGTGGTCCGGGTTCGAGCCGACGGCAGGGTCGAAACCTCGGGGGCCCAGGTCGAAATCGGCGGAAATGACCGATATGTCTCCCTTTGCCGCAAGCATTTTGTAGTCGCCCTCGAGACGGGCCAGCCCTAACCCCTCCGCCGACCGCTCTGTGGCGTGCGCCCAACAACTGGGCGGGTGATATTTGTCTTCTCTTCGTCACACTCTCGCGCGAGTTTCGGGCGATAATTGCGCCCCGCCGGCCCCTGCTCAGGGATGCCGCGCAAAGCGTCAAAAAAAGCGTTCTTTCAGGAGTTGACCTTCATGCTTCTCAGAAAACTTGCGACCACCTTGATGGTGAGCTTGTTGACCGTCCTCGTCATTCCGACGGCGATGGCTCAAGAAACCACCTCGGCTCTTCGCGGAACGGTGGCCGACGTGAGCGGAAAGCCGCTCTCGGGCGTGACGATTACGATCGTCCACACGCCGACCGGCACTCGTACCACGCAGACCACCAACGAGAACGGCGTGTTCGATGCGCGTGGATTGCGCGTCGGCGGTCCCTACACGGTGGAAATTGCAGCGGGCGGATTCCGCTCTGAGAAATATGACAACCTGTTCCTCACCGTCGGTGAGACGGGTCGTTTGAACGCAAACCTCGAAGAGGCGATCCAGGAAATCCTGGTGTCGGCCACCGCGGTTCGCGATGCGATCGAAGTGGGCTCCGCCAC
>JAFMKA010000078.1 GCA_017853175.1 Steroidobacteraceae bacterium
ACGGTGAGCGTGACCGACTGACTCGCCACCACCCCGCCCGGATTGACGACGAGCGCCGTGAAGATCGCTCCGTCATCGGCCGCGACCGTCGTCGTGATGGTGTAAGTCGCAGCATTCGCGCCTGCGATCGGTTGATCGTCACGCAGCCATTGATATTGAAGCTGCTCGCCCGTGGCCGTGACCGAGAATGTCGCTGCCGCACCCGCGTTCACCGTTACGGCGCTCGGCTGCGCGGTAATCGTCGGACCCGGTTTGACCGTCAGTGTGGCTTCGCTGCTCGTGACCGAGCCTTGAGCGTTCGTCACCCTGATCGAAAATTTTGCGCCGTCGTCGGCCAACGTCACGGCATCGGTGACATAACTCGTGCCGGTTGCGCCCGCGATCGCCACGCCGTTACGCAGCCACTGGAAGCTGAGTGGCGGCTTACCCGACAGACCTAAATCGAACTTGACCTGCTGCCCCACGAAGGCCACACGATCTTTGGGCTGATCGGTGATCGTCGGAGCTTCAGGCCCCGCACTGGAGAGACAGCTCGACAGCGCGAGCAGAACGGACAGGGCGAGTGCCGGCCTCAAAAGGCGGCTGAAAAAGGCGCGGAGTGACATCCGCGCGATTCTATCCGAACTGCGGCTTAAGCGCCCCGAGCGCCCCGATCGTGAAAAGCAGCACCCAGAGCACGACGAGCGCCCAGGTGCCCTTGCGCATCAGCAGCTGAAACTCAGCGTTATCTGCAGCGGTGGCACGATCGGCCGAGATGGCGGGAAGCGCAGAGCGATAGGCCTCTCGGATGTAATAGCGCACGAAAATCCCGCAGACCATGCCGCCCGCGAAGAGCAGCACCTTGAGCGCGAGCCAATGCGTGGGATACGGCCAGCCTGCGACCAACGACCATAATCCGGTGCCGGCGAAGAACGCGATCAGCGGGTACCGCACGCGCCAGTCCCAACGCGCGAGCGTCGCGCCCTCGGGCGATTGACGGCGCCAATGGACCAGCCACATAAACCAGAACCAGACCGCCGAGACGATCCAGAGCAAAACCATCCAGATTCCCGAGATCGGGACGAGGCCGAGCATCGCCGCCAAGGTAAACCCGAGCGGGACCGACATGATCATGGCGTTGCGAACGTGCTGATCGACGTCGAGCAGAAAATCCCACAAGCGCATGCGCTCGGCACCCGAGAGGGAGGTTGTGCGGGCGACGTAATGGGTCAAGGCATTGATCACGAGCTCGCTGCCGAGCCAATAGCCCATGACAAGAACGTGGGCCCATTTAACGAGTGCGTAAGTGGTCATGGGGAAATACGTTAGCAACACAGTGCGGATGACCCGTCCGCAGAGCGGCAACCGGTGTAAAGTTCGGTTTCACTTCCGGTAACGTAACAACCATGCGAACCCTGACTCACGCCCTGGTGGCCCTACTACTCACGATCTTGGCTCCGCTCGCTGCGGCGCAAGGTTTTTCATTGGCGCCGCTGCCCTATTCTTACGATGCGCTCGCGCCAGCCATCGATGAGCAAACCATGCGTATTCACCATGGTCGTCATCATCAGGCCTACGTCGACAATCTCAATAAGGCTGTCGCCGCGGCCCCTGCACTCGCCGGGCTCTCGCTCGAAGCACTGATGGCGCAGATTTCCAAAGCGGGCGATGCCGTGCGCAACAACGGCGGTGGCCATTGGAACCACACGTTCTTTTGGCAATCCATGACTCGCCCCGGTCAGGGTGGTTCGCCCTCGCCCGAGCTGCTCGCGGCGATCAACCGCGACTTTGGCTCGCTCGATCAATTCAAGGCCGCTTTCAAGGCCGCTGGCCTCGGTCGTTTCGGCTCGGGCTGGGCCTGGCTGATCGTCACGACCAACGGCAAGCTCAAAATTACTTCGACACCCAACCAAGACAATCCTTTGATGGACATCGTCGCCGATCGTGGGCAACCGATCCTCGGTAACGATGTGTGGGAACACGCCTACTACCTGCAATATCAAAATCGTCGGGGCGATTATCTCGACGCATGGTGGCAGGTCGTCGACTGGAGCACGATCTCGCGCCGCTACGCCGACGCCCAAAAAGACGCTCAAAAATAAGAGCCCCTCGAGGCCACGGACGGCATGCTGAAGTTCCTCAAATCCGACATCGGAGCGGGCACGCTGCTCGTCGTGGCTGCGATCATCGCAATGGCGCTCGCCAACTCGCCGCTCGCCGAGTTCTATACGGGCACTTTAGACACGCGCATTCGCATCGGACTCGACGGTTTCGGCCTCGAAAAAACCGTTCACCTCTGGATCAACGATGCGCTGATGGCGGTGTTCTTTCTGCTGGTCGGGCTTGAGATCAAACGCGAGCTACTCGAAGGCGAACTCTCCGATCGACGACGCGCGGCGCTGCCGGTCATCGGCGCGATCGGCGGCATGGCGGTTCCAGCGGCAATCTATGCCGCCATCAATTTCAACAGCCCGAGCACCTTGACGGGTTGGCCGATTCCCTCGGCAACCGATATCGCATTCGCCATCGGCGTCTTGTCGCTCGTGCGGCGCCATATCGTTCCAGGATTGCGCGTTTTTTTGCTCGGTCTCGCGATCATCGACGATCTCGGCGCCATCATCCTGATCGCCATCTTGTTTACGGCCGATATCTCGAGTCAGGCGCTATCGCTCGCGGGGCTTTGCATCGCAGTGCTCGCCTTGTTCAACCGCTTCCGGGTCGAACGCCTCTGGCCATATCTCGCAATAGGCGTGGTGCTTTGGCTCGCAGTGCTCAAGTCGGGCGTACATGCCACACTCGCGGGAGTGGTCATCGGCATCATGATCCCGCGCAAAGCGATGCCCAAACTCGAGCGCACGCTGCACCCCTGGGTGACCTTCGGCATCATGCCGATCTTCGCGCTCGCCAATGCCGGCGCCTCACTCGAAGGTGTAGGCCTGCACACCTTCATCGAGCCGGTCGCACTCGGCATCATTCTCGGGCTATTCGTCGGTAAACAGCTCGGTGTGTTTACCGCGTGTTGGCTCGCTGTGCGTAGCGGTATCGCTCAACTGCCCGCAGGCAGCACTTGGGCGACCTTGCACGGCGTGGCGATCGTCACTGGCATCGGATTCACCATGTCGTTGTTCGTAGGCTCGCTCGCATTCGGCTCGAACGAGTACGACACGGCGGTGAGACTCGGAGTGCTGACCGGATCGACGCTCTCTGCGATCGTCGGTTGCACCTGGTTGGTGATGCTCGGCCGCAAGCGCTAACGAGCGCTCAATTCTTTGAGATCGATGCGACTTAGAGTCGCGGGTCGGCCGGCGACATCACGAGCGAGAGTGGGTCGAGCCGACGTGCACCCTCGAAAATTTTGACGTAGCCCGGATCATCTAGACGATCGATACGGACGAGAGTGCGCGCGCGGGGCGCATGGATGAAACGCCCATCGCCCAAATAAATGCCGACATGAGAATTGGCGGCGCCACGCGTGTTGAAAAACACGAGGTCGCCCGGACGAAGATCAGACTCGGCGACGGGTGAACCGACGGACGCCAACTGACGGGACGTGCGCGGCAGAGCAATACCCAGCGCTTCGCGATACACGTGATTGACGAGCCCGCTGCAATCGAATCCGCTCGCCGGATTGCTGCCCCCGAAACGATAGGGCACGCCGATGTTCTGTAGCGCACGATTGACCACGCCCTGCATCATGATCGATTGAAGGCTGAACACCGGCGACACCTGCTCGGCGGGCCGATCGGCCTCGGAGTTGGCGAGAACCGGCTGCGCATGCGCGACGATCGCCGCAGCCAAGGCTGCGATCAGGGCGGGTCGGTTGCGAGGGGAGGTTCGGGCCGGCATGGGTCTCGAGTCTCGGGTCCAGCAGGTTTCGGGTCGGGGAGTTTATCGACCCCGACCGAGCGTTGCCACACTGACAGCCGCCCGACGGGGGAGTTCCCCACAGAGCGACCTCGGCGCCCAGAACCCCCGAGGGCCGAATAGAATGCCGTTATGGTCGACCACGCCGAACGGACCGCATTCTGGCAGCTTCAGTTCTGCGTGTTTTTATGGGGTTTTACGGCCATCCTGGGCCGCCTCATCACCCTCCCTGCGACGGCGCTCGTCATCTGGCGCATGGTGCTTGCGACAGCCCTCCTCGCGGTCCTGCCCCGGGTCTGGCGCGGTGTGCGGGGGCTGGACCGCCGCACCCTGCGGCATCACGCCATCGCCGGATGCGTGATCGGGCTGCACTGGCTCGCCTTTTATGGCTCGATCAAATTGTCGAACGCCTCCGTGGCTGTCGCCTGCCTCGCCCTCGGGTCGGTGTTCGCCGCAATCCTCGAACCGATGGTCACGGGGCGCCCGCATGATCGCAGCGAGTTCATCTTGGGGGTGCTCGCCATCCCCGGTGTCGTGCTGCTCTTCGGCGGCGTCCCACTCGAGATGCGAAGTGGCATCGTCGCGGGTATCGCGGCGGCGGCACTCTCCGCGTTGTTCGGCAGTCTCAACAAACGCCATCTCGATCCGCAGGCCGACCCCGCCGCCGTGACCGCCATTCAAATTGGTCTCGGCACGGTGTTCATCACGGGGCTGGGGGTGATCGCTTTCGGTACAGACGTCGCGTTTGCAGCGCCCAAGGGTGCCGACCTCGGCTGGCTCATGGTGCTGGTGGTGGCCTGCACTCTGCTGCCGTTCATGCTGTGGCTTCGCGCGCTGCGTCACGTGAGCGTGTTCACGACACAACTCTCGCTCAACCTCGAACCGGTTTATGCAATTGCCTTGGCAGCCCTGCTCTTTCGCGAATACGCCGATCTCACGCTGACTTTTTATCTCGGCGTCGTGATCATCATCTCGACCGTCTTCATCCAGCCAAAAATTTTGAAGCGATGACGATGTATCTACCCTCGCCGGCTCGCGCACCGACCACCGATACGCTCGAAAATTTTTGTGCGAACATCAACCGAGCCTTACCCGACGTGGCACTGACACCCGACAGGCTCGATGTCCGTTGGATCGGACTCGATGCGCCGAGCACGCGACGGGTTTTCGAGCTGATTCGACACGGTGACAAACGCGGTACGTTCTCGCTGCCCTGGATCATCGAAAGAACCGGCGGTCGCGTTCCCCATATCGGCAACTGGATCACCCTCGTCGATCTCTCGGGCTGTCCGATCTTGTTGACTCGAACGGTGAGGGTCGATTCTGCGATCTTCGGCCGCGTCGAGCCGCACCACACCGCGATCGACGGCTCGGCGGTGCGCGATCTGGCGGCGTGGATACCGCTGCATACGGCCTACTGGAACACCCACCTCGCCCCGTTCGGGCTCTCGGTCACCCCGGAGATGCCATTTTGGATCGAGGAATTCGTTCTTGTGTACGACGCCGAAAACTGCGGTATAACCGGCGCCGGAGGGTGAATCCATGTCAGGTACTGCAAAAAAAGGCATTAAGGCGCGGCTCATCTCCTGGGCCATGAAGAAAATGATGGCCGGAGCCGGCGGCCCCCCAGGCTCGGGCGGTGGCGGCCCGCCGCCGTGGGTCAAGGCGATGATGGCGGGTGGCGGTAATCAAAGCATGGCGGCCATGCTCGCGACCTCGAGCGGATTCGAAGGTCGCGAAAAATTATTGGGTGATGCAGTGGCCATGGCGCTACGTACGCTCGATGACAACACGCCGTACCCGCACGACATGAACGACGCGCTGGTCAAAATGCATCTGAGCTCGGTGCAGTTCGCAAAAGACAATGGCCGTATCGCCGACTACGTCGCCCACGACGTGAAGACCATGCAGCCCATGCTGCAACGCCTCAAAGGCATGATCGAAAAAACCGGCGAAAAAGAAATCGCGCT
>JAFMKA010000079.1 GCA_017853175.1 Steroidobacteraceae bacterium
CCGCAAAGCACCCTCACCGATCGGGAGGTGGTATTCACGGCAGCAGCTGAAGACTCATGCCGACTCCCGCTCACCTATTCATGGGATTTCGGAGATCAAACCTACTCGTCGGGAACGACGACCACGAAGGCTTATCCGAAAGCCGGCTCATACACCGTCACTCTAACTGTCACAAACCGAGCGAATCTCACCGCGACGAAAACCCTACTCGTCACCATCGACTGGAAGCCGCTCGAAAAACTTTGGACCCGACGCCAAGGACTCTTGCGCGACGACCAAGGATCTTCAACCACGATCACCCGTGCCGTGGCCGCAGCTCCGGCGGGCGGAGCCTATGTGCTCGGCGACACCAACTGCGGTGGCTGTCACAACACCACACAACAAGCATTCTTTGAGACGATCAACGTGAGAGGCGGTAACGCCTTCCTTACGCGCTTTAACTCTGACGGAACGAAATCCTGGACACGCCTCATCGGTACAAACCTTGATGTCTTCGATGAGTTCTACGATCACCTCGGGACGGCGATCGCCGCAACGACGACGGGCGATGCCGTGTACGTCGGTGGCAGCACACAGGGCTCGAACAAATTCTTTGACAATTTACCGACCACGACGCCCGACGGCTTCCTAGCCAAATATTTGGCAGACGGAACCAAAGTGTGGTCTAGCCTCGTCAGCGGTACCGGTGCCGATGCCGTCGCTGGCACGGCAGTGGCGCCGGATGGCTCGGTCTATGTGGTGGGCTCCTCGTCGAGCACCTCATTGAACGACCAAACGGGTCAAGGCGGCACGGACGCCTTCGTTATCAAATACTCGCCGAGCGGATCGATCTTGTGGACGACTCGTATCGGCGGAACAGGCACTGACTTGGCGGCCGCTGTCGCCGTAGCGGATAACGACACGATCTACGTGGTCGGTACGACCAACAGCCCGGCGTTACAAGCGCAGGCTTCAAATGGCGGTAACGATGCGTTTATCAGTCGAGTCTCGGGTGCAGGCCTCGTGCAATGGACTCGCGTAATCGGCGACGCTGGCGAAGATTTCGCTCGAGCGGCCTCCGTCGGTACGGACGGGAATGTCTACATCGTTGGCGACTCGGCCAGCTCTGGTCAAAACCCCGACATCAAAGTGGTGAAAGTCACCTCATCCGGAACATCAACCTGGACCCGTGTTTTCGGGGGGACGGCGGTCGAGCGTGGCTATGGCGTACTCGCAACGCCCAACGCCATCTACGTCACGGGTAGCACGGCAAGCGCGAGTCTTGAGGGAAACGATAACGCGGCTGGCAGTACCCAAGCGTTCATCACCAAGTTTTTGCTAGACGGCACCAAGGCCCAGACGCAAATCACGGGTAGTAGCGGCGAGGACGGCGCCTTCGCTATCAGTCACGCGAGCGACAACGGTCTTTTTATCGCAGGTCACAGCTCGAGCGAGACGCTCGATGATCAGCCCCGAGTCAGTAAGGGCACCGACGGCTTCATCACAAAATACAAACCCTGACACCCGTCCGAATTGCGCTAAAATTCGGGCATGTTCACTGCCTTAAATCACCCTTTCGTGCGACTCTCTTTCGCCCTTCTCGCGCTCAGCACGCTCTCCGCATGCGCCTCGACGTCGATGCGAGCCGCTGACCCGCGCGACCCCTTCGAGCCGATCAATCGCGTCTCGTACGCGGTCAATGACGGACTCGATCGCGCGCTAATCAGACCCTCAGCGAAGGTCTATCGAGCGGTGACCCCAACGTTCGTGCAAATCGGTGTCACCAACGTTTTCAGCAACGCGAAGTATCCGGTCACGCTCGTCAACAACGCCTTACAGGGCAAATTCAGTGCGGCGGCGAGCGATACGGGTCGCTTCCTCCTCAACACCACGGTCGGTATCGGCGGGCTGTTCGATCCGGCGACGGCAGCAGGTCTCGATCGTCACGACGAAGACTTCGGGCAGACCTTCGGCGTGTGGGGCATCGGTGCCGGGCCCTATTTTGTGGTTCCGCTTTTCGGACCGACTACGCTTCGCGATGGACTCGGTAGTGTGGCCGATGACATTGCCGAGCCGCGCTCTCACCTCGAGGACGACAGCACGCGTTGGTCGCTCTGGATGTTCGATAAGTTCGAAACCCGAGTGAGGCTGCTCGATGCCGATGCCGTGCTCGATCGCTCGGGCGATCCCTATGCCTTCGTGCGCAGCGCCTATTTGCAGCGACGCGAGTATCAGGTTCGCGACGGCAACGTGCCGACAGAAGATCTGGAATCGGAGTTTTCCGAAGAAGAATCGACGCCGGACTCGACGCCCTAACTCTTTAAGTGGCGCTCAGGCGGCCTTAAGTAGCGTATCGACTTCGCTGATGCGGGCGAGCCGCTCCACGGCTGCCGGTAATCCGAGATAAACGAGCGTGAGGCCCCGACGAGCCGCCTCACCCTTCCACTCGATGAGCACCGAAAGACCGGCGCTGTCAGCGTCGGAGATGCCTGAGCAATCGAACTCGCAACGAGCGCCGCGTTCGAGCGCCATCAACCGACGAAGCCCGTCGGAGTACGCGACGTAGGCCGTAGCGAACGTAAGCGCGCCGCGCAAGGCATGGCGCGATGAACCCTGATCTTCGAACGCGAGCGCGCTCAAAGAGGCACCCCTCGCCCGCCGGAGGCCTTCGGACCTCCATTTTGTGCGGCTCGGTTCTGCGCTTCGAGGCGGGCAATGACGGCATCGAGACCCTTTTGATCGATCTCAGAACCGAAATCTTCTCGGAAACTTTTGACGTAACTAATGCCTTCGATGACGACATCCCAGGCTTTCCAGCCTGTATCGGTCTTACGTAGCGTGTAATTGACCGGAATTTTTTGACCGTTGCTACGTTTGACCTCGGTGCGAACCGTGGCGGTCGTGGCATCCGGCGCGACCGGCGAAGGCAGCACCTTGATGCGATCACCGGTGAACTCGATGAGTGCATCACCGTAGTTACTGAGCAAAGAGCCGTAGAACGCGTCGATGAAGCGCTTGCGCTGTTCGGGCGTGGCGGTACGCCAGTGGCGGCCGAGTACGAGACGCGCCGCGTGCTCGACATCGAAGTATGGCAACAGAACCCGCTCAACGAGCGCAGACACTTTGGAGGGGTCTTTGCGGAACTCGGCGCGGCGCGCATCGAGCTCGGAGATCATGATGTTGGCGGCCGAGTCGATGAGCTTGCCCGGGTCACTGGCATCGACCGATTTCGGTACGACCGATTTGGTCTGCGCATAAACCGGTGTGGCGATCAAGGCGGCGTTCAATACCAGCGCCGCAACTGCCGTGGACAAAATCCGCGTAACGACCCTAGAGCTCATTGACCACCCTCCTTGGAACCGCCCTCACTCGCTGCGGCGTCACCCTCGCTGCCCTTGCTCGCGAAGTTCGCGAAGAACTTGTTCACGAGCGACTCGAGCACGATAGCCGACTGCGTGAACTCGATTTGACTGCCGTCTTTAAGGAAAGTTTCGGAACCACCCGGACCGATACCGACGTACTTTCCACCCAGCAGGCCCTGGGTCTGGATGCTGGCATCGCTATCGTCAGGAATGCGATCAAACTGTTGATCGATACGCAGCGTGACGACGGCACGATAGTCGTTCGAATCGAAGGTCACCGACTCGACTCGACCAATGCGCACACCCGCCATGCTCACGGGTGAGCCACCCTTGAGATCACCGATGTTGTCGAAACGAGCCGTCACACGATAGCCGGTATCACCCCCCACGGTGAGACCGCTGCCCGGCAGCTGCGTGGTGAGAAAAAACAGCGCGGCGAAGCCGAGCAGCACGAATAGACCAGTGCCAATCTCGAGAGAGCGTTGCGGTTTCATAGTCGATTACCTTCCAAGAAATGCGGCAGTGAGCATGTAGTCGAGCAGGAGTGTCAGAACCGAAGAAATGACGACGGTGCGCGTCGTGGCAAGACCTACGCCCTGCGCCGTCGGTTTGGCAGTGAAGCCCTCGTGAACGGCGACGAGGCTGCAGGCCACGCCGAAGCACACACTTTTGACGATTCCTTCGTTGACGTCGTTGAGTTCGACCGCGCCCTGCATCTGCGACCAGAATGCACCGGGGTCGACCCCCATCAATTGAACACCGATGAGCTGCGCGCCGAACAAACCCACCACGTTGAACACGGCGACGAGTAGCGGCATGGCGATGACGCCACCCAAGAAGCGCGGAGCCACCACGTAGCGCAAGGGATCAACAGCCATCATTTCCATCGCGGTGAGCTGATCGGTCGCGCGCATGAGGCCGATTTCGGAAGTCAGAGCCGTTCCCGCCCGACCCGCAAAGAGCAGCGCTGTCACCACGGGACCTAATTCTTTGAGTAGCCCAAGCGCCGCAGCAACGCCCAAGGCATCTTCAGAGCCGAATCGCTGCAAGAGGTCGAACCCCTGTAGACCCAGCACCATCCCCACGAAGAGCCCCGAGAGCATGACGATGACGAGCGACCGGGCACCCGCGTTGTAGATTTGATGAACGACCGACCGTGGGCGGGCCAAGGCCGGACCGCACTGCGCCAGCACGCGACCCAAGAACACGGCCACTCGACCGACACGCTGGATGAACGTCGCGATCATCGATCGCTCCGCGTTCCGAGCAGCTCGGCGTGGTAATCGGGTGCAGGGTAATGAAAGGGCACAGGACCGTCGGCTTGCCCGCTCATGAACTGTCGCACCACTTCAAGAGGGCTCGCACGTAGCTCATCGGGAGTGCCCGAGGCCACCGTGCGGCCGCCCGAGAGCAGATAGCTGTAGTGCGCAATCGACGACAACTCACCGACGTCGTGCGAGACCACGATGCTCGTGATGCCGAGCGCCTCGTTGAGCTCGCGAATCAAACGCACGATCACACCCATCGAAATGGGATCTAGCCCGACAAAGGGCTCGTCGTAAATCAGAAGCTCCGGGTCCATCACCGTGGCCCTCGCGAGTGCAACGCGACGCGCCATGCCACCCGACAGCTCGGAGGGCATGAGCTTCGCGGCACCGCGTAACCCCACCGAATGAAGTTTCGTGAGCACCAACTGGCGCAGAACGGCTTCGGGTAGTTGCGCGTTCTCGCGAACGGGGAAAGCCACGTTCTCGAACACATCGAGGTCGGTGAGCAGCGCGCCGTTTTGAAAGAGCATCCCCATGCGCCGGCGCAGGGCATAAAGACCCGGCTTGTCGAGCGAGCTGACGTCCTGACCGAACACCTCGACCCGCCCTCGAGTCGGGTTCGCTTGGCCCGTAATCAGGCGCAGCAGTGTGGTCTTGCCCGTGCCGCTCGGACCCATGACTGCCGTAATGCGGCCCGGCTGGGCCTCAAAATCGAGGCCTTTGAAGATCGACCGACCGCCGACCTCGTAATCCAGACCACTCACCTTGATGACGGGCTCTGTCATGCCATCCCTGGGGGCTTGAAGGGGCCGGGAGTTTACCAAAGCGCCCGATCTCCCATGAGGCCCAAGCATGTGAATTCCCTGCAACTATTTCTAATCTGGACTAAAATGGTCCCGTTTATGATCCGCATCTCCCGCATGACCGACTACGCCACGGTGCTTCTGGCAGCCCTCGCTCGGGACCCTGAGGCCTGCCTGAGCGCGCCCGCCCTCGCCGAGCGCACCCGCATCGGCATGCCGACGGTGAGCAAGGTG
>JAFMKA010000080.1 GCA_017853175.1 Steroidobacteraceae bacterium
TTGATAGGCCCTGATCAGGCCCCGGAAGACGGCACGCATGTCGTTGCTACCTTTTGCCAGAGCGCATCGAGGCTCTCGCGAATTCGGGTGGCCGGCGCTTCGCGAGCCGCTGCGCGCGCGCCGACGATGAGGTCGACTGCGGGTAGGCGGTGCTGAGCATGCCGGAACGATTCGCGAATTATGCGACGAAGTCTGTTTCGGGCGACGGCATTTCCGATCACTCGGGCGCCGATCGACAGACCGAGGCGGGGGCCGAGGCCACCGCTCGGGCGAACGATGAGCGAAAAACAGGAGTTACCGAGACGGCGACCGTCCCGGTAGGCGGATTCAAAGTCGGTTTTGCGCAAAACCCGGCGCGACGGCGGGAAACCCGACCGCAAAGGCCGGGTGTCAGCGTCCCGAATCAGGGGATCAGCTTCTTGCGGCCTTTGGCGCGGCGGCGGGCGAGAACTTTGCGCCCGTTGGCCGTGGCCATGCGCGCCCGAAACCCATGGGTGCGGGCTCGTCGGACTTTGCTGGGCTGGTAGGTGCGTTTCATGGTGTCGTCACCGGGAAAAAGGTCGCAGAGGGTAAGCAGGGGGTCCGATGGTGTCAAGCCAAAAAGATATCCACAGGCCTCTGAGCCGGTATATTCTCTCCATCCCCTTGGTGAAACCCATTCCCCCGCGCTTTTACGGAGGCCGGTATTCGCGTGGACGCGTCAATCTGGAATCGCTGCTCGGACGCACTGGCATCAGAGCTGCCCGACACTCAGTTCAATACCTGGGTGCGTCCGCTGCAATCGATAGAAACCGGTGATTCCTTGCGCCTCTTGGCGCCGAATCGGTTCGTCGTCGATTGGATCAACGCGAATTTAATGGGTCGTATAAACGAACTCGTAGGCGCTCAGGTAGGCGACGGCGGTATTCACGTATCGATCGAGGTGGGTGAAAAACTCGAGTCCGTTCCCCAGCCCGCAGAAAACACGGCTGCCCGTGAATTGAGCCGAATTGCGCGGCGACCGGCCGTAGAAATCGTGGGTGGGCGTCTTAATCCGGACTCAACCTTCGATGCCTTCGTCGTCGGTAAGAGCAATCAGCTCGCCAAGGCCGCAGCGCTGCAAGTGGCTGAAAACCCGGGGAAAGCGTACAACCCGCTATTCATCTACGGCGGTGTGGGTTTAGGTAAAACACACCTTATGCACGCCGTCGGTCACGCCATCATTGCGAAGAACCCCCATGCGCGCGTGGCGTACGTGCACTCCGAGCGCTTTGTCAGTGACATGGTGAAAGCGCTGCAGCACAACCAGATGAATGACTTCAAGGCGGCTTATCGATCGCTGGATGCGCTATTGATCGACGATATTCAATTCTTCGCGGGGAAAGAGCGCTCGCAAGAAGAGTTTTTCCATACGTTCAACGCGCTGCTGGAAGGGCAGCAGCAAGTCATCCTCACCTGTGATCGATACCCCAAAGAAGTCGAGGGGCTTGAGGAGCGCCTTAAATCGCGCTTCGGGTGGGGCCTGACGGTGGCGATCGAGCCCCCAGAGCTCGAGACCTGCGCGGCGATTCTGATCAGCAAGGGCGAGGCGGCGGGTGTATCGCTCGGTCAGGAAGTGGCGCTTTTCATTGCGAAGCGCATTCGATCGAACGTCCGAGAACTCGAGGGCGCTCTGCGGCGCGTGATCGCCAATTCGCGATTTACGGGACAACCCATCACGCTCGACTTCACCAAGGACGCACTAAGAGACCTACTGACCCTCCAGGCGAGGCTGATCACCATCGAGAACATCCAGAAGACCGTAGCGGACTATTTCAAGGTTCGAGTGGCTGATCTGCTGTCGGAGCGACGAAGTCGGTCGGTGGCTCGGCCCCGCCAAATCGCGATGGCGCTGGCGAAAGAGCTCACCAGTCATAGTCTTCCCGAGATCGGCGATGCCTTCGGCGGAAGGGATCACACGACGGTGTTGCATGCGTGCCGGCGTATCAAGGAACTGCGGGATGTGGAGCAACGGATCGCGGAAGATTATTCAAATCTGTTGAGAACCCTGACGAATTGATGTTGGTATCCTGTGGATGTTTTCGATGCCGAAAATCATTCACAATCGACGCACAGGTAACGGGCGGTTTATTCCGCCTTCGGTGCACCGACTCGAATGATCCAAGATACTGAAAACACCGGGAATTCCAGAGTTTTTCAGTTATCCACCGTGCTAATAACCTCTACAATCTTTTCTTAAATCTAAATAAAGAATTTATGAAACTCACAGCCACCCGCGAAGAGATCCTCGGTCCGGTTCAGCATGTGATCGGTGTCGTCGAGCGTCGTCAGACGATGCCCGTGTTGTCGAACGTGTTGCTGAGCGCCCGAAATAACCGCCTGAGCGTGACCGGCACAGACCTCGAGGTCGAGCTCGTCAGCTCTGTCGCGCTCAAAGTGCAATCCGCGGGTGACATCACCGTGCCCGGCCGAAAGTTTCTCGACATCCTGAGATCGCTCGCCGAAGGCTCTAACGTCACGCTTGCGATTGAAAGCGACCGTTTGGTTATTCGGGCCGGCCGCAGCCGTTTCACACTGTCGACACTTCCAGCTGCAGAGTTTCCGGTCGTCGAAGACATCAACGCCCAGCAAGTGCTCAAACTGCCCCAAGCAGATTTCCGCAAACTCATCGACAAGGTTCATTTCTCGATGGCTCAGCAAGATGTTCGCTACTACCTCAACGGCATGCTGCTCGAGTCCGAAGGCGGGAAGGTGCGCGCGGTAGCGACAGATGGCCACCGGCTAGCGTTGTGTGAGGCTGCGCTGAAAGAACGAGTCACCGGTAAGCAGCAGGTCATCCTGCCGCGGAAGGGTGTGATGGAGCTTCAGCGGATGCTGGGCGGCGAGGGCGACGTTGCTCTGGAGATCGGGACGAACCACGTACGCTGCGAGATCGGCGACGTTCGCTTCACATCGAAGCTCATTGACGGCCGATTCCCCGAATATAGCCGGGTCATCCCTGCTAACGCCCATCGCATAATCGACGCAGATCGCGGATTTTTGAAGCAAAGTCTGACCAGAACGGCGATTTTGTCGAATGAAAAGTATCGCGGCATTCGGCTAAACGTTAAGCCGAACCTCTTGACGCTTCAGGCGCACAACCCAGAACAGGAAGAGGCTGAAGATCAGATCGAGGTGGGTTATGCCGGCGAAGAGATCGAGATTGGTTTCAATGTCACCTATCTACTCGACGCTCTGTCGGCGATCGAAACCGATCGCGTCAACATTGCACTGACCGACTCCAATAGCAGCTGTTTGATCACCGCGGCATCTCCTGACGGGACTAAATACGTCGTGATGCCGATGCGGCTCTGAGACACGGAATGTCTCTAGCGGAGCTCACACTCGAGAATCTCCGCTGCATCGACAAAGCCGAATTGGCGTTCGGGCCGGGAACCAATTTGGTTTTCGGCGCAAATGGTGCAGGGAAGACCACGGTCTTAGAGGCCGTCTTTCTACTCGGCAGAGGCAGGTCGTTCCGAACACGACTGAATGAGCGCCTTATCCAACACGGAAAGCCCTTAGCTCGAGTCGTGGGGCTTCTCAGCACCGAACCGACCAGTCGCCGACTGGGGATCGAGATCCAACGGGCGCCCGAAGGTAAAACAGGGACGGTAGGCCGCCTGGACGGCTCCGATTTACGTAGTTTCGCGGATTTGGCGCTGGCGTTCCCCGTTCAGGCCATGGATCCAGAGGCCCATAAACTCATTGAGGAGAGCTCGGCGAGGCGCCGTCGCTGGTTGGACTGGGCGGTGTTCCACGTGGAACACGGCTTCGCCTCGAGTTGGGCTCGGTACCAAAAAGCCCTACAACAACGAAACGCCGCGCTTCGTGCCGGCCGAGCCGAGTTCACCGCCTGGGATCCCGAGCTCGCGAGGGAGGGCGAGGCGCTGACCGGTGCGCGAGAGCGGGTTGCCATGGCGCTCAGCCCGTACTGGTCTGAAATCGCCGCTGAGCTGACCGGTTTGGAGATCTCTCTCGACTTTCACCAAGGGTGGGACCGAGACGACCCGCTGATCGATGTGTTGGCGGCTTCAGCCGGGCGAGACCGGGATCGCCGATCAACCACCCGCGGGCCCCATCGTGCCGATCTGAACCTGCGGGTTAACGGTCGGGTTGCGCGGGAGGTCTTGTCGAGAGGGCAGCAGAAACTCGCTGCGGTCGCCCTGAATCTCTGTCAGCTTGAATACTTAAAGCGTGAGCATGGGTTAAGTCCAACCGTGCTCTTAGACGATCCGTCGGCCGAACTCGATCGTGAAAGATTGGCGCGGTTTATCACCCGCGTCGAGGCGTTGGAGACCCAGCTGATCGTCACCGCGCTGGATCGGGATAGCTCCCTTTTTGGCCAGCCTGAAACCGTGTTTCACGTGGAACAGGGCAGGGTATTTCGGGTATGATTTCGCATCACATTATCGGGCCCAAGCATGTCTGAAGCAGACGTCTACGATTCCAGTAAAATCAAGGTCTTAAAGGGTCTCGATGCCGTTCGAAAACGGCCCGGAATGTACATCGGTGATACCGATGACGGCACCGGCCTGCACCACATGGTTTTCGAGGTCGTCGACAACTCGATCGACGAGGCTCTAGCAGGCCACTGTGACCGCATAGTGGTCACGATTCACGCTGATGAGTCGGTCACCGTGGAGGACAACGGCCGCGGCATCCCCGTGGATATCCACGCCGAAGAAGGCCGGTCCGCTGCAGAAGTCATCATGACCGTGCTGCACGCCGGCGGAAAATTCGACGACAGCTCCTACAAAGTTTCAGGTGGCTTGCACGGCGTCGGCGTCTCCGTCGTGAACGCACTTTCAGACGTGCTGCAGCTCACCATTCACCGCGATGGCAAGTTGCACACTCAGGAATATCGTCTCGGCGAACCTGTTGCGCCCCTCGCAGCCGTCGGCACAACCGATCGAACAGGCACGAGCGTTCGGTTCAAACCCAGCCCCACGATTTTCACGAACATCCAGTTCAACTACGACATCCTCGTCAAGCGTCTTCGAGAGCTGTCGTTCCTCAATTCCGGCGTGCGCATCGATCTTATCGATGAGCGTGAAGACAAGCGCGACGTCTTCGAGCACGAAGGCGGTTTGCAAGCGTTCGTGGGACATCTCAATCGCTCGCGCCAACCTATTCACGATCACGTGTTCTGGTTTCGTACGCAAGAAGGCCCCATCGGCGTCGAGGTGGCGATGCAGTGGAACGACTCCTATCAAGAGTCGATGTTCTGCTACACCAACAACATCCCTCAAAAAGACGGCGGCACGCACCTTGCGGGATTTCGTGCGGCGCTGACGCGTACGCTCAATGATTACATCGAGAAAGAAGGCATCGCCAAGCGCGAAAAAGTGCCGACGACTGGCGACGACGCGCGCGAAGGGCTGACCGCTATTCTGTCGGTCAAGCTTCCCGATCCGAAGTTCTCCTCGCAGACGAAAGACAAACTCGTGTCGTCCGAAGTGAAGG
>JAFMKA010000081.1 GCA_017853175.1 Steroidobacteraceae bacterium
TCGTTTCGAGCCGCGTGAGGGTCTGCATGAACCACACGGCGAGATCGTCCGGACCATCGAGACCGATCTTGAAATTCTTCGCAGCGTCGATGCGCTCGAGCATGTCGAACGGCGGCGTCAGGAAGTTTTCGGCGATTTCGCGATTTTTGAAATGGATGGTGATATCGGGCGAGGCGTGCAGGCCGGCGCCGGAGCGCACCTTGCCGCCCTTGAGCGCGATCCAGCGACCTTCGGGGACGTCACGCAAGCGGAACTGTGCGACGAGGTCGCGTTCTTTGAGACGACTCGCATACTCCGGATAAAGCTTCGACATGGCCCGCATGGCCTGCGGAATGCCCCAGAGCAGAACCGAAAGATTCATTCCCAACCTCCCATCGGATTCGTGGGAAAAACTACCACGGGTTCCGATGCGGCCGCGGCGGTCGCCGGGGGCAGCCCACAGCGCGGTTGATCAGGCGAGGGCGACGCCGAGTAGACGGCCGACGAGCCAGGCGATCACACCGGCACCGCCGCCGATGAGCACCATGCGCAGGGCGCCGCGCCACGCCTGACGCCCCGTGAACAGGCTGATGGCGAGACCGATGCCGGCCAACGAGACGAGCGTGATACCGATGGTCCAGGCGATCGCCCCGCCCGAGGCGAGCCCGAGCGAAGGGCCGACCAGAAAGGGAAGTAACGGCAAGATCGCGCCGATCGAAAAGGCGATGAACGACGAGGAGGCGGCGCCCCAGGGGGAGCCGAGATCGCTCGGATTGAGACCGAGTTCTTCGCGCGCCAGGACCTCGAGAGCTTGCTCGGGGCGCGTGACCAGTTCGCGGGTGATTTCACGCGCCTTGTCGAGGTCCATGCCGCGAGCGGCGTAGATCAAGGCGAGCTCCTCGGCTTCTTCTTCCGGGTATTCGTCGAGCTCTTCGCGTTCGAGCGCGATTTGATACTCGTACATGTCGCGCTGGGAACGCACCGAGACATATTCGCCGGCCGCCATCGAGAGGGCGCCGGCCAGCAGACCGGCAACGCCCGTGACGAGCACGGTGCCGGGTGAGGACCCTGCGCCGGCTATGCCCATGACGAGGGCGGCGTTCGAGACCAGTCCGTCGTTGATGCCGAATACGGTGGCTCGAAGATTTCCGCCGGAGATGCCGCGGTGCCGCTGGCCGACTTCGGAGATCGAGGTCGGCATATCGTGACCCGCAGAGGGGCCAGCGGTGTAGACCGAGATGCCGCGTAGTTTCATGGCGGCAAGAACGTGACGCGTCGCTCGTGGACCGAAGCGCTTCACGAGCGAGGCCACGATGCGAGCGCGAGTCGATGGTGTGAACGCGTATTGCCGAGTGGGGTCGAGTGCCTGCCACTTCAGCGCTTGCTCGGCCGCCGCTTCGCCGAGCTGTCGAAACATTCGGCTTTTCGCCGGATCAGGCTCGTATGCCGCGACCCGACCATAGAGCCAAGCGGACTCTTTTTCGTGGTACCAACTGTCGAGGCTGTCGCTCACGGGTGCAGAAGAAGACGATCAGCGCTCGCGACCGTCGCCGTCGTAATCCTCGTCTTCGTCCTCGTCTTCGTCCTCATCTTCGTCCCAATCGTCGTCCTCGTCGTCCCAGTCTTCCTCATCGTCTTCTTCTTCATCGTCGTCTTCGGACCAGCCCTCAGGCTCGTCGATGAGTTCGAGATCGAATTCGTGCCATTCCTCGACATCGAGTTCTTCGATTTCGCCATCGAGGTATTCGATCTCGATGATCTCGGCATCCTCGTCGACGGAGAGCACGCGGAACGTTTCTTCGTCTTCGACGTTCTCGTACCACTGGCCTTTGACGGGTTCGTTATCTCTGCTCACGGGGACTACCTCGACACGGGACCTTCGGGAAACCGGGAGGGATTTTACTTCGAGTCTCCTCTATAGTGCCACGCGTCGAGGATGTCCCATCATGCCCTCCCGAACACAAGCCGCCCCGTCATCGCCTCTGGTTCGATCCCGCCGCATCGTGGTCAAGGTGGGCTCGGCGCTGCTCGTCGATGGCGAGTCGGGGCGTCTCAATCGCGCCTGGCTCGAAACGCTCATCGAAGACGTGGTTCGGCTGCGACGGCAAGGCAAGGAGGTTGTGCTGGTGTCGTCCGGGGCCATCGCACTTGGGCGTCGTCACCTTGGACTCCCGCGGGGTTCGTTGCGGCTCGAAGAGAGTCAGGCTGCCGCAGCCGTGGGCCAAATCCGTCTCGCGCACGCGTACAAAGAGCTACTCGAGCAGTGGGACATCCAGGTCGCTCAGGTGCTGCTCACGCTCGAAGACAGCGAGCAGCGCGTGCGTTACCTCAATGCGCGCGCCACGCTCAATGCGCTCCTCGAGCGCGGCGCCGTTCCGGTCATCAACGAAAACGATACGGTGGCGACGGCGGAAATCCGCTACGGCGATAACGATCGACTGGCCGCGAGGGTGGCCCAGATGGTGAGCGCGGACTGCGTCGTGCTGCTCTCCGACATCGACGGCCTCTATACCGCTGACCCCAACCTCGACCCGAAGGCGAAGTTCGTGCCGCTCGTTCGCGAGATCACGCCCCGCATCGAATCGATGGGAGGCGAGTCCGCTTCGGAATTCGGGCGCGGGGGTATGACCACCAAAATCATGGCCGCCAAGATCGCCGTGGAGGCGGGGGCCCACTTTTGTATCGCGCCGGGTTCGCCGAGACATCCTGTGCGACGTATCGAGCAGGGTGCGCGGTGCACCTGGTTCAAGCCTAAATCCTCGCCGGCTGCAGCTCGCAAGCAATGGATCGCCGGTCGTTTGCGTCCTTCCGGGGCGTTGATCATCGATGCCGGCGCCGAGCGTGCGCTACGGGCAGGTAAAAGCTTGCTGCCCGCGGGCGTGACGGCCCTGCGCGGGCGCTTCGATCGCGGTGATACGGTCAGTGTGATCGGCGCCGATGGGCGCGAAATTGCTCGAGGTATCGTCGCGTACTCTGACGAGGAAACCTCGCGCATCGTCGGGCATCGAACGAACGAGATCGCCGCACTACTCGGATTTTCGGGTCGCGACGAGCTCATCCACCGCGACGACTTGGTGATGCGATGAAAGCGCTGATGCAAGAACTTGGGCGCGCAGCGCGCGCGGCGGCACCGGTGCTCGCTGCAGCCTCACGTGATCAAAAAGACCGCGCGCTGCGGGCATCGGCTGCGGCGCTTCGCCGTGATGCCTCAAAGATTTTGGCTGCCAACGCTCAAGACATGCGTGCCGCCGAAGGGCGTGATCTCTCCGCGGCATTGCTCGATCGATTGCGTCTCGATGCGGCACGCGTCGAGGCGATGGCCCGAGGGCTCGAGGACATCGCGTCCTTGCCCGACCCGGTGGGGCGAGTGCTTGCGCAGTGGACGAGACCGAATGGTCTGCGCATCGCGCGGGTCGCCGTTCCACTCGGAGTCCTCGGCATCATTTACGAAAGTCGACCGAACGTGACGGCTGATGCCGGCGCGCTCTGTCTCAAGTCGGGCAATGCCGTGATCCTGCGCGGTGGCTCTGAGAGTCTGCATTCGACCGCCGCGATCCACGACGGTCTCGTGGCGGGCTTGCGTGAGGCGGGGCTTCCCGAGGCCTGTGTGCAACGGGTTCCCGTGGCCGATCGCGAGGCCGTCGGCCTGATGCTCGAGGGCTTGGAGGGGGCGATCAACGTCGTGGTGCCACGGGGCGGCAAGGGACTCATCGAGCGTGTACGCCGCGAGGCACGAGTGCCCGTCATCGGCCACCTCGACGGAAATTGTCATGTCTATGTGGACCGCGACGCCGATCTTGCGATGGCGGTCGCCATCACGCTCAACGCCAAGCTGCGCCGAACAGGCGTGTGTGGTGCAGCCGAAACGCTGCTCGTCGATCGTGCGGCGCCTCAAGATTATCTCCCCACGCTCGTGCGTTCTTTGCTCGATGCGGGATGCGCCGTTCGCGGCGACGAGGCGACACAGAAAGTCGATTCGCGCGTGACGGCTGCGTCCGCGGTCGATTGGGCAACGGAGTATCTCGATTCGATCATCGCCGTGCGGGTGGTCGAGGGCGTCGAGGAGGCGATGACGCATATCGCCCGCTACGGCTCCTCGCACACCGAATCGATCATCACGAATAACGAAGCGACGGCGCGTCGGTTTCTCGAGGGGGTCGATAGCGCGATCGTGCTACACAACGCATCGACGCAATTTGCCGACGGAGGCGAGTTCGGCATGGGCGCAGAGATCGGAATTTCGACCGATCGCTTCCATGCGAGAGGGCCGGTCGGGCTCGAGCAGTTGACGAGTTACAAGTACGTCGTGCGGGGCGCCGGTCAGATCCGGCCCTGACGCTCGGGCAAACCGAGCGCGCCGCCTTTCAAAGAATAGACATTCTCGAGCCCGCGGTCGCGCAAGCTGCGGGCGGTGCCGAGGCTGCGAGCGCCGCGAGCGCAAATGAGTAGATAACGCCCTTCGGGCGGCAAATTTCGTCCCGCGAGTAATTCGCCCATCGGCACGCAGAGGGCGCGAGTCTCGAGTGGCGACTCGTCGATTTCTTTGGGCTCGCGAATATCGACGAGCGAGTAGCCCTCTGCGAGGGCGCTCGGCAAATCGTCGAACTCGAGTTCGAGTGGCGAGGTGTCGACCTCGCGGCGCTCGTCGATGGCGCGTTGTAGTGCAAGCAGGGAGAGCTCGCAGCGACCTTCGCAGGCCGCGTTTCGGCGGGCCCGTAATCGCGTCGTTGCAAGACCGATGAGATCGACCGTGAGGAGCTCGTCGCCGAGTCGACCCGGCAAATTCAATAAAATTTTGAGCGCTTCGAGCGCCTGCAGACCCCCGAGCACCCCTGGCACGGGGCCGAGTACCCCGGCTTCGGCACAGTTGCCGACGACGCCGTCACGCGTGGCGTTCGGCCAGAGACAGCGTAGGCAGGCGCTTCGTCGCGTAGGGTCGACGACCTGCAACTGACCTTCGTATTGATGGACGCTCGCGAACACGGCTGTCACACCGAGCGATTGTGCGAGGTCGTTGATCAAAAACTTGGTGGCGAAGTTATCGGTGCAGTCGATGACGAGATCATGGTGAGCGAGAAGGGTGGCGCCGTTCTCGACATTGAGTCGCCCGACGTGGAGGTGGACGTCCACATCCGGATTGAGCGCGCGCACGCGGGCGGCGGCGAGTTCGGCTTTGGGCGTGCCGCAGTCGGCGAGGGCGTACCACGTTTGACGATGCAGGTTGGAGGGCTCCAGTCGATCGCCATCGATGAGCGTGAGCCGACCGATTCCCGCACCGGCTAGGTACTGCAGCACCGGCACTCCGAGACCTCCGGCGCCTACCACGGCAACGCGCGCGGCACGCAGGCGAGCTTGGCCCGCGGCGCCGACCTCGCGAAGGTTCATTTGTCGAGAGTAGTCGGGCACCCGCGGTGTTTCGACGGTATGGCGATGCGCTGGCCCGTGATGATGCTGATGCCCGTGATGGGCGTGCTCGTGATGGGCGTGCTCGTG
>JAFMKA010000082.1 GCA_017853175.1 Steroidobacteraceae bacterium
GGTGGCGGCCTCGGCGAAGAGAGCAGCAAGTCGGTCGCGCTCACCTTCAACATCCAGCCGAACGATGCGCTGAACATCAAAGTTCGTGGCTTTCACGCCATCGACGACGACGGTCCGATGATGGGCGGGCTCATTAATGGTTGGCGCAACGACACCTGCACCGGCAAGACTATCAGCACGCAGGACCCTCGCTTCCCGAATGCGTCGCCGCGCAACTACATTTGCGGCGCCGTGCCCGAGCAGGGCGTGGCGCGCAACATCTTCAACACCACGAGCATCATCGATCAGGTGACGACGCTGTTCCCGAGGCAAGCCGCCCTCAACGGCACGCCGAACTTCGTCTACGACAACCTCGTCGCGCGGGCGAACGACTCGCGTATCGACGTACCGAAGATCGACAAGATCGGTCTCGTGCGTACAGTCACTCGTTTCTCGGTCGCCGGCACCTACGAATTCGGCAACGGCTACGAAGTGGCCTTCCAGGCTGGCAAGAACGAGCTGAAGGCGAACTGGATCCGGCCCTTCGGTTTGACCCCGGCGGGTTATTGGATGTCGCGCGATCCGCAGGACTCCGAAGACGAGAGCTACGAGCTGCGCATCACCTCGCCGCGTGACTCCAAGTTGACGTGGCTCGCGGGTGTCAACTCCTATGAGCAGACCTTCCTGCAGTCGGGCTCGGGTGGCGATGCCACGTGGCTGTGTTTTGCGCTCTCGGGCACCATCGGTGCGCCGTGCTCCAAGGCGAATTTCTTCACGCCGAACAGCCTCGCGCAGAACACCGACAAGGTGAAAACCGAGGGGCTCTTCGCATCGGTGGCGTACCAGCTCACCGACGCCTGGTCGGTCAGCATCGAGGGTCGCAAGCAGAACGACAAAACGACGCGGGCGATCTTCTCGGCGACGCCCACCAGCATCGAAGACGACAGCTTCCTGCCGCGCGCCATCCTGCGCTGGACTCCGAGCGACGAGACGAACGTCTATGCGAGTTACGCCAAGGGTATTCTCCCGGGTGTGATCAACGCGGAGATCGCACAGGCGACGGCGCGTGAAGCGGCGCAGTACCAGCGTCTGTTCCCCGGTATTGCGGGCATCGTCGAAGGCGACAAGCTCGACATGTACGAGCTCGGCTGGAAGCAGCAATGGCTCGACCGTCGCGCGCAGACCAACGTGGCCGTGTACTGGGGCAAGTGGAAGAACCAGAAGGGTCGTTCCGCGTTCGTGATCCAGGAAGATTGCGGATCGTTCGCGCATGGCGGCGTCCCCGGGGCTACGGCACAGAACGGTTGTGCGAATGGCCCGAACGGTCAGCCGGCGGTAATTGCCACGGGAGCTACGGCCGGACAGCCGTTCTTCAACACTCGCAACGCCAACGTCCCGGGGGACTCGACCCTCACGGGTGTCGAATTCGAAGGCTCGGTGATCCTCGCCGAGGGCTGGGATCTGCGCGGCACGCTCACTTGGGCCAAGTCCGAGTACGACGACTTCATCTTCAACTTCGTGCAGCCGATCGCGGGCTTCACGCAAATGAAGGGCAACGCCAACGCACGCTTCCCCGAGTGGTCGGGTAGCCTTGCTTCGGGCTACACCGCGGCCATCGCCGGTTCCGATTGGAGCTGGTTCGTCAACGGTGACGTCAGCTACGTCGGTAAGGCTTTCGTCGATGAGAGCAATCTCGCGTACTGCAAGTCTTACTCCACGACGAACCTGCGTGCCGGCGGCGAGAAAGACGGCCTGCGCGTCGAGGCGTTCCTCAAGAATGCCTTTGACGATGACAGCTGGGCCGCCTGTGCACGCTGGACGGACTTCGACTCGGCGCCGGGCCTTGCACAGTTGACGAGCTTCCAAGGCGTGGCGGTGACGCCGAACATGCCGCGACAATTCGGTATTCGCGCTTCGATCAAGTTCTAAGATATCGCGGGCAAGATGCTCAGAAACAAAAGGCCGCGGCGAGAGTCGCGGCCTTTTTTCTGACAATGACGCCGCAGCGGATCACATCACAATCATGAAACTGCTTTACACGCCCATCAAAGGCTATGTGCATACCGTCGAGGCGGTACTCAATTACACCGGCCTGCGCGAGGCCGTGCTGCCGGTGGCGACCAAGCCGTTCGAAGCGGACAACCCGCTCGTCGGTATCAATCCACTTGGCAAAGTGCCGACGCTAGTGCTCGACTCCGGGGAGTACCTCGCGGGCGGGCCGGTGATCTACGAATACCTCGACTCGCTGCACCGGCGACGACGCCTGTTCCCGGCGAAGGGGCCGCAACGCTGGACGACCTTGCGGCAGGCGTGGATGGCCGATGGGCTGTTCGACACCTTCGTGCTGCTGATCGTCGAGTCGTGGCGGCCCAAAGATCAGCAGCGTGCCGACTACATCGAACGTTGCATGGCAAAGATCATCGCCATGCTCGATCAGATCGAGCGCGACGTGGCGGGATACGGTCGTCTCGACATTGGGCAGATGCGCACCGTGGGCGCCCTGCAGTTTTTGCGACTGAAAATGCCGCAGGTCGGGCAGGCCGCCATCGGTTTGGATGCCACGTTTGATCCGCTTGCGACTCGACCGGCGCTCGCGGCCTGGTACAAGCCGCTGGTACGTAAAAAAATATTCCGTGAGTCACTGATTCGCCTCGACTGAGAGCAAAGCAAGCATGCCGATTCCCCATCGACGCATTCGCGGCAAGTTGCTCTACACCAGCGATCACGCGGGGCGCGAAGGCACGGAGCGCGGCCGCGAATATTTCACCTTCAGCGTCGCGGCGGATGGACGGCGGACGCTGCGCGCCTGCACGGAAATCGACGACGCGCCGAACGTCTTGCGCGACGTCACCTTGAGTCTGCGCTCCGATTGGACACCCGAAGACGCCTTCGTGCGTCTCTCGGTCGGTGATAGCTTCATGGGCTCGAGCTGGTTTCGCTTCACCGAGACCCTGGCTGAGTGTGAGGGCTACACCGCGGCCGAGGGGCGAATCTCGCAGCGCTGGCCGCTTGCGCGGCGCTTGAAGGGGTTCGGAACTCATCCCATACAGGCCGACGCGTGGCTGACGAGCATGGTCGATCTGTGCGAGGCCGAAGCCGGCGCACTGCCGTTTCGTGGCGAGTACGACAATTTGCTGATGTGCTCGCTCGATCATCGTGGTGCGAGCGGTCCGATGCTGATGCGTTTCGAAAAACCGGTGAAGCTTGCCTTCATCGGTCGTGAGCGACTCAGCGTTCGCGCCGGCACTTTCGACGCCTTGCACTATCGATTTGCCGAGACCACCGACGACGGTAGCGGCGAGACTCGCAACGAGCCGGGCCGGCATCCGCCCTATGATCTTTGGTGTACGGCCGACGGTGATCGAGTCTGCTTGCTGGCGATGGTCAAGGGTTACATGATGACGCGCTATGAGCTCGTCGAGTACGAGTGCCTCGAGGCGCGCGACTGACGTCCCGCCATGAGTCATCGAGCCGCGCAAACTTGGGCCGTCGTGTTGTTGTCGATCGGTCTTGCCCTGATTCCGGCTGCCTTCGCCGAGAGTGTGGTTCGTCGCTCCTCGACGGGCGAGCCGCAGACGCTCGATCCGCAGCTCTGGACCTACGGACAAGACGGTAACCTCGCACAGGATCTTTTTCAGGGACTGACGACGCTCGATTCCCGGGCGAACGTGGTGCCGGGGCAGGCCGAGTCATGGACGGTATCGACCGACGGGCGCCGCTACACGTTTCGGTTGCGGCCGAATCTGGAGTGGTCTGACGGCAAAACGCTGACGAGTGCCGATTTTCTTTGGTCGCTGCGCCGCATATTCGACCCGAAGACGGTATCACCCGCGGTAGCCCTGCTGTACGTCATTCGAAACGGCAAGGCGGTCAATCAGGGCAGGTTGCCGGTCACAGCGCTCGGCGTCGCGGCGCCGGACCCGCGCACGCTCGTCATCGAACTCGAGCATCCGGCACCTTATTTGCTCGATCTTCTGGTGCACCGCGCGTTCCCAGTGCCACGTCACGTCGTCGAAAAATACGGTCGTCAGTGGACGCGTCCCGAGCACATCGTCTCGAATGGGGCGTTCGTTTTCGGCGAGTGGCGTCCGGGCAGTCACGTAAGACTGCTGCGTAATCCGCGTTTTCACGAAGCCGCGAGTGTGCGTCTCGATGCCATCCATCACGTACCGATCGAAGATCCCAAAAACGCCGTCGTTCGTTATCGCGCCGGCGAACTGGACGTCGTGGTGACTTTGCCTTCGGACCAGATCGATGACATCCGGCGTCAGTTTGGCTCGCAGCTGCGCCTCGTCACGCAGCTCGGGCTCGAATATCTCGCCTTCAATACGCGACGCGGCGCGACCGCCGACACGCGGGTACGCCGCGCGCTCTCGATGGCCATCGATCGCGAACTCATCGTCGTACGCATCACGCGTGCGGGCGAGCCGCCCGCGTACTGCGTGGTGCCGCAGGGTGTGCTCAATTATCCGACCCGCGGCTGTGCCGACTTCGAAAAAATGGAGCCGACGCAACGTCTCGCCGCAGCACGACGTCTGCTCGCTGCGGCAGGTTATGGTCCTTCGCGGCCGCTCACACTGCGTTTTCGAGTCAACAATTCCGATACGCAGCGCAAGATCGCGCTCGCGGTGAGTTCGATGTGGCAGCCGCTCGGTGTCAAGGTAGAGCTGATAGGCAGTGAAATGAAGGCGCATCAGCAGGCCTTGGCACAAGGCGACTTCGATGTCGCGCGCGGCGCGTGGTATGGCGAGGATCGCGATGCCTTGTCGTTTCTCAGGCTACTCGATGGCCGCGCACCGGCGCTCAACATCTCGGGGTTCGACAACGCCGAGTACAAAGCGCTGCTCGATCAGGCCGACAATTCGGCGGACCTCGCCGAGCGCGCAGCGTTTTTGCAAAAGGCCGAGGCGCTGGCGATGCGCGAACAACCGATTGCTCCGATCCACGTTTACGTGAGCCGACGGCTGGTGTCGCCGCGTGTCAGCGGCTGGGTCGATAACCCTCGCGGCCTGCACCTGAATCGCTACTTGGCGGTTCGCTGAGTACCGTCACGGCTCACGGCCGGGCCGTCGGTCACGATCTCCAGCCATTCGCCGGCGGCACCGCGCATCAAAGTGACTGCGCGGCCGTAGTAGGGCGCCTCGGCGCGGGGACGAGTCGCGCCATGACCTGTTTGAGCGCTGATTTTGTCGGCCAAAAAAGTCACCATGGCCATCCCTGGCGGCAAGTCGCCCTCACGCTGCGGGCGCGGTACGGTGACGGCGGGGTACTCGTCGAGTTCGATCAAAAATCCGGGCGAGAGCGTGGCGAGCGCGATGCGGATTTTGCCGTCGGCG
>JAFMKA010000083.1 GCA_017853175.1 Steroidobacteraceae bacterium
AACTCGCGTACACCTGTCTCGGTTGCCACGGTATTCCCAACTACCGTAATCCCAATCCGCACTATCGCGTCCCCAAGCTGCGTGGCCAACACCCCGAGTATCTCGTTCTTGCCCTGCAGGCCTACCGCGGAGGTGAGCGCAGCCACGCCACCATGCATGCCAACGCCTCGAGTTGGACAGACCAAGAACTGGCAGACATGGCCGCTTTTCTCGCGGGCCCCACGATCACTGCGGCGGCAGCACCGAAGCCCGTAGGCAAAGCCCCGGAAGTCGCCCAGACCTGTGTTGCCTGTCACGGAGTCGATGGTGTCGGCATCACGCCGCAATATCCGACGCTCGCCGGACAGCACGCCGACTACATCGAGCGTGCGCTGACGGACTACAAGAAGGGTGGTCGCAAGAATCCGATCATGGCTGGCTTCGCTAGCGCGCTCTCGGCCTCCGATATTCGCGCCTTGGCGGCGTACTACTCAGCACAGCGCCCGGGTCTCGAAACCTCCAAGCGCCCGACGCCGGCAAAGCGCTGAGTATCGGCGTCCGCCTCGAAGGGGTGGCCTTCAAGGAGCGGCGAGTCGCTCCAGAAAGGTGACGGCAGTTTTGAGATAGAAGTCGCGGTTGGCTTTTTTCCGGAAGCCATGGCCCTCGTCTTTAGCGGCGAGATACCACACCTCACCGCCTTGCTGACGAATTTTCGCCACGAGCTGCTCGCTCTCGGATGCCGGAACGCGCGGATCGTTGAGTCCCTGCACCACGAGTAGCGGTCGTCGAATCATCGATGCCTTTTCGAGCGGAGAGATGCGACGAAGGAACGCGCGCATCGACGGGTCACGCTCATCACCGTATTCCGCTCGTCGAAGATCACGGCGATAGCCCGAGGTATTGGTGAGGAAGGTGACAAAGTTGCTGATGCCGACGACGTTGATGCCGCCCTTGAGTCGATCTCCGTAAGCGATCAGCGAGGCAAGCACCATATATCCGCCGTAAGACCCACCCATCACCACGACTCGATCAGCATCGAGATCCGGCTGTGCGGCGATCCAGACGAGCAGCGCACCGATGTCTCTGACGGAATCTTCACGGAGTCTTCCGTTGTCCAGCATCGTGAAGCTGCGACCGTAGCCCGTCGATCCGCGCACGTTGGGTTGAATGACGGCATATCCCAATTCATTGACGAGATACTGCGCAAACGGACTGTAGCCAGGGCGCGACTGCCCTTCGGGTCCGCCGTGAATATCGATCACGACGGGATGCCGCCCTGATTTCGTCGGCTTGTGGATCAGTGCGGGAATTTTCCGCTGAGTGCGGCCGACACGATCCCAGGTCGGGTAGCGAAACACCTCGGCAGCCACGAGCTTCGCGGGATCGATGAGCCCCGTCTCACTGCGCGTCCACCGAGTAGCTTCTGCTTTCTCGATGTCGTAGGTCCAAGCATCGCGCGGGGATTGGGACGATTCGATACTCATCCCCAGCGTTTTGCCCTGTCGATCGAAACGTAAGTTCGATATGAGACCCGCCGGTAAGCCCGACGGCCGCAGCGTCATTCCAGCACCGAGATCGGCTACGTAGAGTTCGCTAAATCCATCGACGTTCGCCACATAGGCGAGCCAGCGACCATCCGAGCTCACTTCAAAGTCGTCGATATCCCACGGTAGGTCTGCCGTGAGTGTTCTCAGGCTGCCACTGGCGAGATCGACGTAGCGGATTTGGCGAAATTCTCCGCCGAGATCAGCGGTGAACCAGACACCTTGGCCATCGGCGGAAAAGCGTGCGCCGCCGATGCCGCTTTGCGGCGAAGGTTTTTTAGGGTCACCCGAGAGCGGTACCCGCGTGATCGCGCCGGTAGCGATCTCTGCAACGTAAAGCGACGCATCAGTGACAGAAGAAAAATCGAGCAACAATAATCTTTGACCGTCGGCAGACCAATCGAGCGGAGTCCAGGTTTGGCCCTGCGATGCCACGACGAGGCGCGGACCGCTACTGTCGTCAACCTCTACGAGGTAGACGTCCTGGTTGATTCCGTTACGGGCGTTACTCTGAAACACGACTCGCTTGCCATCGCGAGACCATAGTGCGCCACCATTTCTCGAGCGTCCGTCAGTCAAGAGCTTGGTCTGACGACTCTCGAGGTTTTGAAGGTAGAGCTGGGTGTTTTCGTTACCCCCTCGGTCACGCGCGAAAAGGAATATCTGCGATCCGGGTACAGGATTTGCGCTCGCACCACCTGCAGGATCGATATCGAAAGTCAGCTGACTACGGTCTGCACCCGGCCGAGCGACATGATGAACTTGATCGGCATCGCCGAAGCGCGTGGTGATGAGGATGCTTCCGTTCGGCATGAAATCCTGGAAGTTGGCGCCGCGTCCTGCAAGCCAACCGTCGAGCGTCTCGAGGGCCCGGGTTGAGTGCGGCGGGATGTTCTCGAGCACCAAATTGCCCCGGGTCTCTCGTACAGAAGACTGTGCGTGAGCCGTGCCGATGGACAGCACCATGACAGAAGTGAGCAGGGTGAGGGCGACGGAAAAACGTGCGGTGTAAGGTGTAGGCATGTCTGATATGTTGCCCGAGCTTTGTCACGAGTCCAATGCCGCCGCGGAGGGCGGGCGATGATCACTCACCGATTCGACCACGGCATCCATGCCATCGATGCCGAATATTTGATGTCGCTGTTCGATGCGGTTCATCTCGTCGTCGACGAGGGCCGCGCCGCATTCGTCGACTGCGGTACCGCCCATTCCGTCCCTGCGATGCTTGCCGCCCTCGACGAACTCCGGATTCCGCGGACGCATGTCGATTGGGTGTTCCTCACGCATGTTCACCTCGATCACGCCGGAGGTGCCGGGCAATTGATGCGCGCGCTGCCGGAAGCCCGCGCTGTCGTGCATCCCCGAGGCGCCCCGCACATGATTGATCCCCGTAAATTAATCGACGCCTCGATCGCCGTTTACGGTCAAGCGCTTTACGATCGTTTATATGGCGACCTGTTGCCCATCGAGAGTTCCCGGGTGATTTCCACCACCGAAGGTCAGCGCTTTTCGCTTGGCCGCCGGGAGTTCGAGATTCTGCACACGCCCGGACACGCCCTGCACCATCAAACTTTCTTTGATCACGGCAGCCGGTCGGTATTCACGGGGGACACGCTCGGTCTCTCTTATCGTGTCTTCGATGTTCACGGGCGGGCTTTCGTTATTCCGACGACGAGTCCCTCTCAGTTCGATCCAGAACAACTCATTGACTCCATACGTCGCATTCTCGCGCGACGCCCCGAGGCGGCGTATCTCACGCATTACTCGCGTATCGAAGATCTCGATCGTATCGGTGCCGATCTCATCCGCATGATCGAGGCGCATGTCGCGGTTGCTCTGGCGCACGCTGAAAAACAAACGGACGGTGCTCGCCCTGCCATTCGCGCAGCTCTCAAAGAATTGTTCGTTCGCGAACTTCGACAGTTCGGCAGCGATACACCCGACGCCACCATAGAGCACTGGCTTGGGGGAGACCTCGACCTCAACACCGACGGTTTGCTGGCGTGGCTCGCTCGCCGAACTCGCGGCTAATCAGGAAACAATCTCCATGGAAAAAAGATTCAAAGCGCTACGCATCCACGAGATCGACAAAAAAATCGTCGCGAGATTCGATCAGTTGACGATCGACGATCTGTCCCCGGGTGATGTCGTCGTTCGCGTTCTGTATTCGGACATCAACTACAAAGATGCGCTCGCTGCGACGGGCGCAGGAAAGATTCTCCGAAAGTACCCGCTCGTCGGCGGTATCGATCTTGCGGGAGTCGTCGAGTCTTCGGGCGACGCGCGCCATAAGGTCGGTGATCATGTTCTCGTCACCGGGTGCGGACTGTCGGAAATCCATGATGGCGGTTACGCCGAGTACGCAAGACTCAATGGCGAGTGGGTGATCCCGCTTCCAGCGGGATTTGGCGCGTTCAAGGCGATGTCGATGGGGACAGCCGGTTTCACAGCGGCACTCGCCATCCATCGCATGGAGCACAACGGGCAAACCCCGATCAAAGGCCCCATTGTGGTGACCGGCGCGACGGGGGGAGTCGGCAGCATCGCGATCGACATGTTGGCGGGACGCGGTTACGAGGTCATCGCCGTGACGAGCAAACCCGAGTCTGTCGACTATCTCAAGTCGCTCGGGGCCTCACGAGTGTTGTTGCGCAAAGAGATCGATTTGGGCAAGCGGCCGCTAGAGAACGCATGTTTCGGCGGAGCCATCGATAACGTCGGAGGTGACATCCTCACCTGGCTGACACGGACGGTCGATACCTGGGGCAACATTGCGAGCATTGGCCTTGCCGAGAGCGCGGAGCTCCATACGACGGTCATTCCGTTCATCATTCGCGGCGTCAATTTGCTCGGCATCAATTCGTCGGCCACGTTGCGTGAGACGCGACTCGTGGTATGGAATCGCATTGCGACTGATCTCAAGCCGCGTCACCTCGAGCGCATCGCCACCCGTACGATCGCATTCGACGAACTTCCTAGCGCATTCGACGATTACATGAAAGGCACGGTGACGGGTCGAACGATCGTCAAGATCGGTGCTTAAGTTCGGATCGCACGAGAGATGTCGACCACGACTGCCGAACACGCGGCATTGATCGAGAGCGCTGCACGGCTCGGCGTGACGCTCGATGCACGCGCAGCGGCGCAGTTGTTTTCTTTGCTCGACGAGTTGTCTCGTTGGAACAAAACCTACAACCTCACGGCCATCGGCGAGCGGCACGACATGATCGTGCGTCACTTGCTCGATAGTCTCGCCGTTTGGCCCTTGCTCGAAGGCTCACGAATCATCGACGTGGGTACCGGCGCAGGTTTCCCTGGTCTGCCGCTCGCGATCGTCGACCCCTCCCGGCAGTTCACGCTGCTCGATTCCAACGGAAAGAAGGTTCGCTTCGTAGGCCATGTTGCGCGCACTCTGGAGCTCGCTAACGTCCAGCCCGTTCACGCCCGAGTCGAAATGTTCAGTCCGCCGACGGCTTACGACACCGTCGTGACGCGCGCGTTTGCACCCTTGCCCGAACTGCTCGACAAGGTGGCCGGTCTCTGCGGGCCTCAAACGCTCGTGCTGGCGATGAAGGGGCGTCGGCAGCGTGCGGAGCGCGAGGGGATACCCGTCGGCTGGCAAATCGAAGCGGATCGCGACCTGTCGATTCCCGGCCTCGAGGAGGCCCGACACGTCGTGGCGCTGCGTCGGATGGTGTGACGACGCTTGCGTTAGACTCTGCGCATGGCCCGTATCATCGCCGTCGCCAACCAGAAAGGCGGCGTCGGCAAGACCACCACTGCAGTCA
>JAFMKA010000005.1 GCA_017853175.1 Steroidobacteraceae bacterium
GAAGCTCCGTGAATCGACGCTCGATTTGGTAGTCACCATTTCCGACCACCACGAGACTGATTCGGCGTACTACGGGGGCAGCAATTTCGGGCTTAAGTTTGGCGCTGCGACTGCCGAGGCCATTCCCGCGCACGGTCGGGCGTACTCGATTGTGCTACGTCTGCCCCCTCTGTCTACGGTGTTTCTGGCGCCAGTAGGTCCGTCTGGGGGACGCAACGAGGCCTCTCCTTGGACCGCTCGGCGCGGTCGGCTGGTGTAAACTGTCGACCTTCAATGGCGTCCCGCACCGGTTCCTTCGCGACGACTAGCCGTTAACCCCGCCAGGCCCGGAAGGGAGCAACGGTCGCGGCGATGTCGGGTGCCGGAGTCCAGCTGGTGCGGGCCGCCTCCAGTAGGACGAGCATGAGCTACACCGCACTCGCGCGAAAATGGCGACCCCGCCGCTTCGATGAACTCACCGGGCAGGAGCATGTCCTGCAGGCGCTATCGAATGCCCTCGAAACCAATCGAGTGCATCACGCGTTTTTATTCACGGGCACGCGTGGCGTCGGCAAGACGACCATCGCACGCATTCTTGCCAAGTGCCTCAATTGCGAGACGGGTATGAGTTCCGCGCCTTGCGGAACGTGTGCGACCTGTCGCGAGATCGACGAGGGTCGCTTCGTTGATTTAATCGAGGTCGATGCGGCTTCGCGAACCAAGGTCGATGACACCCGCGAACTGCTCGATAACGTGCAGTACGCGCCGACGCGAGGTCGATACAAGGTCTATCTCATAGACGAAGTCCACATGCTCTCGACGCACTCTTTCAATGCGTTGCTAAAAACGCTCGAAGAACCTCCGCCGCACGTCAAATTTTTACTGGCGACGACCGATCCTCAAAAATTACCGGTGACGGTGCTCTCGCGCTGTCTGCAGTTCAATCTGAAGCGTTTGTCCGTCTCGATGATCGCCGATCGCATGAAGGTGATCCTCAAGGCCGAGAACATCGACTTCGAACCTGCAGCGGTACGCCTCATCGCCGAGGCAGCTGACGGCAGCATGCGCGATGGTTTGTCCTTGCTCGATCAATTGCTCGCGTTCGGAGGCGGAAAAGTCGCCGAAGGCGAAGCCCGCGCCATGCTCGCGACGGTCGATCGCAGGCAGGTGTTTCAGTTGGCTCGATTGCTCGGGACGTCTGACCCTGCTGAGCTCATGCGCTTTGCCCAGTCGCTCGATGAGTGGGCGCCCGATTACGGCGACGTGCTCGATGCACTCGCGACGCTTCTGGTGCGGGTCGCGCTCAAGCAGACGCTGCCTACGTACGAGGGCGACGAGCTGCATCCGTCGGAGCAACTTGCGGAGCTTGCCGCGGCGCTCAACCCCGAGGATGTACAGCTCTGTTACCAGACGGCGATTCTGGGGCGGCGTGACCTCGCCTGGGCACCTGACCCGCGTACCGGCTTCGAGATGACGTTGCTTCGCATGGTGGCCTTCCGCCTCTCCTCGGGGTCTACGGCCGCCCCTGGTGGCACTGCGGCGAGTTCAGGGCCGGTAGATGGCAAATCGCCTAGGCGGGCGTCGTCCGCCGCCGTGTCGCCCTCGATCCAGGCTCAAGGCGCGGTGGACATGCCGCCACGGGTAGCCCCTGGCGCGACCCTCGATCTCTCGCGTTGGCAGGAGACTATTGCGGGGCTTGAGCTCGGGGGAGCTGCGAGGCAGCTGGCAGCAAACTGCGCTTATGCCGGTCGGGAGGGCGGGCTGATTCGTCTGACGCTCGATCCGGCCCAGTCCTTGCTCAAGACCACCTCGTTGATCGACAAGCTGTCGCAGGCCTTGTCGCGCGCACTCGGCGAGACGGTTCGCGTCGAGATCGAACTCGCGCAGGCGCCCGTCGACACGCCGGCCCGCGCAGAGCAGCGCGCCGCCGATGCGGAGCTCGACGAGGCCCGACGATCGCTCGAGTCTGACGCGACGATTCGGGGCTTCAAAGAAAAATTCGGCGCCAGCCTGAAGACAGATTCAGTCAAACCGCATTGAAGGAAAATTAGCGATGGCCAACTTCGGCAATATGATGAAACAAGCGGAAGCTCTTCAGCGCAATATGCAAAAGGCGCAGGAAGAGATCGCGCAGATGGAAGTCGTCGGAGAGTCGGGCGGCGGCATGGTCAAGGTCACGATGACCGGCAAGCACGAGGTGAAGCGTGTGCAGATCGAGCCGACCGTCATCGGTGACGATCGCGAGATGCTCGAAGATTTGGTCGCAGCGGCCATCAACGATGCCGTGCGTCGTGTCGAAACAGAAAGCCAGCAACGCATGTCGTCATTGATGTCGGGACTGCGTTTGCCTCCCGGCTTCAAGATGCCGTTCTGAGTTAACGTCTTGAGATGAAGCACACTCCCGCGCTCGCCCGGCTTATCGATTCGTTACGCACCTTGCCCGGTGTCGGTCCGAAGACTGCTCAGCGCATGGCGTTTCACTTGATGCAGGAAGGTCGCGATGGCGCGCGTGCGTTGACTGAAGCGCTTTCGGGTGCGCTCGCCAAGGTGGGTCGATGCCAGCAGTGCCGCATGCTCACCGAAAGTGAGTTGTGTTTCATTTGCAGCTCGACGCAGCGCGATGCGAGCCAACTCTGTGTCGTCGAGTCACCGGCGGATGTCGTCGCCATCGAACAATCGGGTGGCTACCGTGGGCGATACTTTGTGTTGATGGGCCATCTGTCGCCGCTCGATGGAGTCGGACCTGAACAGCTGGGTGTCCGTGAACTCGAGGCGCTGCTCGAGTCGGGTGCCGTTCATGAGTTGATTCTCGCGACGAACCCCACGGTGGAGGGCGAGGCGACGGCGCATTTTCTCTCCGAAATCGCCAAGGCCCGAGGGTTGCGCGCGACGCGCATCGCCCATGGCGTGCCGATCGGCGGGGAGCTCGAGTACATCGACGGCGGAACGCTTGCCCATGCGCTCGCCGGGCGCCAGTCGCTGATCTAGTCTCGCTTTCGGCCTGGGCCCTGAGCAGCCTTCAAATCTGCGTGCAGTCGCCGCAGTCGGCGGTAACTCTCGTATCGACGTTCATCCATCTGGCCGCCCTCTGCTGCGGCGCGCACGGCACAGCCCGGTTCGTGCATGTGCTGGCAGTCGGCAAAGCGACAGCCGATCGACAGTTGATCGACCTCGGGGAATCCGAGGCTGCGAGTCTCGAGCGAGTCGATCGCTGGCGCGAAGTCACGGACGCCCGGGGAGTCGATGACGTGACCACCGCTTGGCAGGTCATGTAGCGAAGAGCTCGTGGTGGTGTGGCGGCCTTCGGCATCTCGATCGAGTTCACCCGTTGCGAGATCGATGCCTGGAATGAGTCGCCCAATGAGTGATGATTTTCCGACGCCCGACTGCCCGACGAACATACTCGTCTCGTTGCGGAGAATTTCATTGAGCGAATCGAGACCTTGTCCATTGTCGGCGCTACAAAGGAGCACGGGATATCCCGCCTTCTCGAAAGACTGGGTGAGGGCAGAGAAGTCGGCGTCGGGGGTCAGATCGCTTTTATTGACGAGGACTAGCGCTCTGATGCCCGCCGACGAGGCGGCGCAGAGATAACGGTCGATGATGAATAGATCGGGCATCGGTACGGGCGCCATCACGGCGACCAAGAGCGAGAGATTCGCGACTACCGGCTCGGCATCGCCGCGCAGTGTGGCGCGTGCGAGGAGGGTGCGGCGCGGCAGGATCTCGGTGACGTGCACCTCGGAATGAGTCGCGTCTTCATTGCAACGTACCCGGTCACCGCAGACCACCTGCAGACGACGCCCAAAGGGTCGCGCTTGAACGATACGTCCCTTGTCGTCGCGAACCCGGACGTGACGCCCGTACGCGGCAATGACTTGCGCTTCGAATTCCAAGATGGGCGCACTCTAGCCTCTGATAGACTTTCGCTCAATCTAAAAGACCCTACGACGGACCGTTACCATGCCGAGTCGCGACGCGCTGATCTGGATCGATCTCGAGATGACCGGGCTCAAGCCTGACTCGGACACCATCATTGAGATTGCGACCTTGGTGACCGACTCGTCTCTGCAACTCATCGCCGAAGGTCCGGTGCTCGCGATCCATCAGGATGACGCCACGCTGGCACGCATGGACGAATGGAACCAGCGGCAGCATGGTGGCTCGGGTCTCATCGCTCGCGTCCGGGCGAGCACGATCACGCTCGCCGAGGCCGAGCGTCAGACGCTCGAGTTTTTAGCGCAACACGTGGAGCCCGGCGCGTCGCCCATGTGTGGCAACAGCATTTGCCAAGACCGTCGTTTCATGGCGCGTCTGATGCCGAAGCTCGAGGCATTCTTCCATTACCGTAACCTCGACGTGAGTACCGTCAAGGAATTAGCAAAGCGCTGGTCACCCGAACTCGCCGCAGCCTTCAACAAGGAAGGTACGCATCTTGCGCTCGATGACATTCGCGAGTCGGTACGCGAGTTGCAGTATTACCGCGAGCGATTCTTCGTATTCGGTCCGCGAGGCGCGTGCTGAACGTGACGGCAATTGATCTTCCGACCTTCGATGATGTCGTCGCCGCTCAGGGTCGATTGAGCGGGCGCGTGTTACGCACGCCGGTGATGAGCTTCCCGCGCTTCGATGCGCGGGTCGGCCGTCGCGTACTGTTCAAGTGTGAGAACCTTCAGCACGTCGGTGCCTTCAAAGTGCGCGGGGCGACCAACGCGTTGTTGCAACTCGCGTCCGACTCGAAAATCGTCGCCACACACTCCTCGGGTAATCATGGTGCTGCGCTCGCTCGAGCCGCGCGCGAGCTCGGCTGGCGGTGCGTGGTCGTAGCGCCAAGAGATGCCTCGCCGGTGAAACTGCAATCGATCCGCGCTGAGGGCGCCGAGCTTGTCTCCTGCGAGCCGGGGCTCGCAGCCCGTGAGGCCGCGCTCGCTGACGTAGTCACGCGCACGGGCGCCGCGGTGGTTCATCCATTCGACGATTCTCGAGTAATCGCTGGTCAGGGCACGGCGGCTCTCGAGCTGCTGAGCGAGCACCCCGATATCGACGTCATCACAGCGCCGGTTGGGGGTGGTGGCTTAATGTCGGGTACGGCCATCGCCAGCAAGGCGATGATTCCCGAATGTCGTGTGATCGGTGTCGAGCCGGAGACGGCTGACGATGCCGCGCGCTCGTTTCACGGCGGCACGCGCGTGGGTATTCAGGGCTCGCCGCCGACAATCGCGGATGGCCTTCGAGGGTCGATCGGAGTTCGACCCTTTGCTCTCTTTAGGGCGCTCGTCGACGACGTCTTGACGGTGTCCGAGAGCGCGATCGTCTCCGCGATGCGCATCGCACTCGAAGATTTGAGATTACTCATCGAGCCCTCTTCGGCGGTGCCGTTAGCCGCGCTCATCGACGGCCGCATCGGAAGACCGGGAGAGACGATCGGTGTGATCGTTTCAGGCGGAAACGTCGATCTTTCGGTCTGTCCGTTTTTAGCGGGTCGGGCGTCGCTTAACGCTTAGCCGCTAAGGCGGCGTCCTGCGCGAGCATCAGCCAGGTTTCAATCACCGTGTCGGGGTTGAGCGAGAGGCTGTCGATCCCTTCTTCGACGAGCCAACGCGCGAAATCGGGGTGATCGGAAGGTCCCTGTCCGCAAATACCGACGTACTTATTGGCTTTGCGACAGGCGCGAATTGCCATCGAGAGCATTTCTTTTACGGCCGGATCGCGTTCATCGAAGTGCTGCGCGACGATGCCGGAATCACGATCGACGCCGAGCGTGAGCTGGGTCATATCGTTCGAGCCGATCGACATGCCATCGAAGAACTCGAGGAAACGTTCGGCGAGCACCGCATTCGAGGGTAGCTCGCACATCATGATAATTTTGAGATCGTTCTCGCCACGCTTTAGACCATTGGTGGCCAGCAAGTCCGTGACTTCTTTTGCTTCGCGCAAGGTTCGTACGAACGGCACCATGAGCTGTACGTTGGTGAGCCCCATTTCGTTGCGTACTTTTTTAAGCGCGCGGCATTCGAGTTCGAAGCAGGCTCGGAAGTTGATGTCGGTGTAGCGCGCTGCACCGCGGAACCCGATCATCGGATTTTCTTCGGTCGGTTCGTACAGGCGTCCGCCGATGAGGTTGGCGTACTCGTTCGATTTGAAATCGGAGAGGCGCACGATGACCGGCTCGGGTGCAAACGCGGCGGCGATTTGCGCCACGCCCTCGGCGAGCTTGTCGACGTAAAAACCGACGGGATCGGCGTAACCCGACATCTGCGCGCGGATTTCATCTTTGAGTTGCGCGTTGAGCTGATCGAACTCGAGCAAGGCGCGAGGGTGTACGCCGATCATGCGGTTGATGATGAACTCGAGGCGCGCGAGGCCTACACCGCGATGCGGAATACTCGCGAAGTCGAAGGCGCGATCGGGGTTACCCACGTTCATCATGATTTTGACCGGAGCTGGAGGCAGGGCATCGAGCTCGATCTGACGACGCTCGAAGTCGAGCGCGCCCTCATACACAAAACCGGTATCGCCCTCCGCACAAGAGACCGTGACGGGCTGTCCCTCGCGAATGCTGCTCGTGGCGTTGCCGCAGCCGACAACCGCCGGGATCCCGAGCTCTCGCGCGATGATCGCGGCATGGCAGGTGCGACCGCCACGGTTCGTCACGATCGCCGAGGCGCGTTTCATAACGGGTTCCCAGTCAGGGTCGGTCATGTCGGCGACGAGCACATCGCCGGGTTGAACGCGCGCCATCTGCGACGGATCGGAGATCACGCGGGCAGGGCCCGCGCCGATACGCTGCCCGATGCTGCGGCCTTGTGCGATGACCTTGGAGCGCTTGGCGAGCGTGTAACGCTGGATCGTACGGCCGCTGCGACTCTGTACGGTCTCGGGCCTCGCTTGAAGGATGTACAGCGTGCCGGTGGCCCCGTCTTTGCCCCACTCGATATCCATCGGACGGCCGTAATGCGCCTCGATGATCAGCGCCTGCTTGGCGAGCTCGACCAGATCGGCGTCGTTGAGGCAGAACCGCTGCCGGTCGGCTGGCGCGACCTCGACGGTGCGAACACGCTCGGCGGCTCCCGGTTCACCGTAGACCATTTTGATGGCCTTAGCGCCAAGGTTACGACGCAGAACGGCATGGCGACCGGCACGCACGGCGGGCTTGTAGAGATAAAACTCGTCCGGGTTTACGGCGCCTTGGACCACGGTTTCGCCGAGGCCATAAGAGGCGGTGATGAATACGACATCGCGGAAGCCGCTGTCGGTGTCGAGCGTGAACATCACGCCGCTCGCGCCGAGATCGGAGCGCACCATTTGTTGGATGCCAGCGGATAGCGCGACCTGTGAATGATCGAAGCCTTGATGAACGCGATAGGCGATAGCGCGGTCATTAAAGAGCGAGGCGAAGACGTGACGCATGGCCTCGATGACGGCGTCTTCGCCTTGCACGTTCAGAAAGGTTTCTTGCTGACCGGCGAAGGAGGCCTCGGGCAGATCTTCGGCGGTCGCCGATGAGCGGACCGCTACCGACACGTTCGGGCCGAAGCGACGATAGCCCTCTCGCACGGCCTTCTCGAGTTCCGCGGGGAGCGGCGCGTCGAGGATCCAGCCCCTGATGGTGGCGCCAACCTCGGAGAGGCGCACCACGTCGTCTACGTCGAGTGACTGCAGTAACTCGCGAATTCGTTGGTCGAGGCCGTTGTGCCCGAGCATCTGCCGATACGCTGCTGCCGTCGTCGCAAAGCCGCCCGGAACCTTGACGCCGAGTCGGGCGAGTTGCCCGATCATTTCTCCGATGGAAGCATTCTTGCCGCCGACGGTTTCGACGTCGTGCATGGTCAGGCGTTCGAAGGGCAGGACGAGTTCGGTCACTTGCGCATCCTTGAGTTGTCGGGCGGGTCGAGGGAGACTGGCGTCTGGCGATTGATGGGTAGAACCACTCGTGACAGCACGAACCGTATTTTTTGTTTCCGACCAAACCGGCGTCACGGCGGAGACCATGGGGCACAGCCTGTTGACGCAGTTCGACGGGCTGCAATTTCGGGCCGTGACTCTGCCATTTGTCTCCACCATTGACAAGGCACGCGAGGCGGTTCGGCGTATCAATGCCTCGGGTGCCGAAGAGGGCGCTAGGCCCATCGTTTTCAGCACCTTGGTTCAGGACGACTTGCGGCTCGTATTACGCGAGGCTGAAGGGCTGGTGCTTGATTTCTTCGAAGCTTTCGTAGGTCCGATGGAGCGCGAGCTCGGTACGCGTTCGACGCACAGCTCAGGTAAGGCGCACGGCATCTCCGATTCGGTGGGTTATGCCGCCCGCATCGATGCTACGAATTACGCGCTCTCGAACGATGATGGTTCGAATCGCGACTATTCGAAAGCCGATGTCGTGCTGGTGGGTGTCTCGCGCTCAGGCAAGACGCCGACCTGTCTGTACCTTGCGATGCAGTACGGCATCTTTGCGGCGAACTATCCCTTGACCGACGATGATCTCGAGTCGGCTCGTCTACCGCCGGCGCTGCAAGCGCACAAAGGTAAACTCTTCGGGCTGCGAATCGCGCCCAACCGGCTGCAGCAGATTCGTCAGGAGCGCAGGCCGAACAGTCGCTATGCCTCACCGCCGCAGGTTCAGTTTGAAACCCGCGCCGCAGATGCCATTTTTCAGCGAAACGCGATTCCGGTGCTCGACACCACCGAATGCTCGATCGAGGAAATCTCGGCCCGAATCCTCGAGGCCACGGGTATCGAACGCCGCGTTCGTCCATGACGTGCGCCTGACAGTCGCGCTATAGTTCAATCTTCAATCAATGAAATCGTCCTCCGACAACTTCGACTCGCGCAAACTTGCCCTGCAGGGCCTGCTCGGCGAACCCTTGTTGCCGGCGAGCTGGCGATCGAGGCCTCGCAGCCTCGTAGCGCTGATGGCTCTCTATGAAAGCAATCACCGAAGACTGGGCGCGCTCGCAGGGGAGTTGCGTTCGGTCGACGGATTACATCGCTCGAGTGTTCAGGGTGACGTCGAGCTCGAACTTCGCGTGACCGAGCGTTCGCCTTATACGACGATGCTGCAGCTCACCTACGTGTTTTCGGACGATGGGTCGGTGCCCAATGCGCCCGATATGGAAGTGAGGGTCTACCACGACGCTCGTCTTGCCGAGGCGCACTCGTGGGCCGATACCCACGAGCACCCGCTGCTACGCGGATGGCGTCAGCACGCGGGGCTCGATCTCGATCAGCGTTGGGCACGCAACATGATGCTCAACAAATGGCTCGAGTATTGTCTCGAGCGTGGGCACGGATTTACGCGGCTTCGCGCTTCGCCGTAACCGTTTTCGGTTTTGCCGACTTGGCAGGAGCCGAAAGCTTGAGCATGTCCACCATCACCTCGGCCGACTGATCAAGCACCACATCGGGCTGTTTCGTTGCATCGAGGTCTTCGATCGAGGCGAGGGGTGACTCGGAGCGTGCGACGCGACGAGCATTCTCGCGTGCGAGCCGATTGGCTTCGAGTTGTGTTCGTTCGGCTTTACGCTTGTCGAGATTGAGCGAGATCGAGCGCTGATCGCGCAATCGATTCATCGCGGCGATGTCATCCACCAGCCAACGGTAATCGGGGTCGCGGCTCTGACGAGCATTTTCTTCGAGCGCGAGTTTCGCGATCGAGGGTAGACGAGTGTCGAGAGCTCGAAACTCAGCGCGGTCGATACGGTCCCAGGGCAGGGCATCGTCGAGCGAGCTTTCGCCGATGTCTTTGAGGCTGATCGGCGAGGCGAGCTCCACGTCGGGCTCGACGCCGCGGTGCTGTGTGCTCTCGCCCGTCACACGATAAAACTTACCGATAGTGACGGTGAGTTGCCCGTTGACGGGTCGCGCGCTCCAGCGCGAGAGCGGCACGAGGTTTTGAACCGTACCCTTACCGAAGCTGCGTTGGCCGACCACGACACCTCGGCGATAGTCTTGGATCGCGCCTGCAAAGATTTCGGAGGCTGAGGCGCTAAAGCGATCGATGACGACGACGAGCGGGCCGTCATACGCGATACCCGCATCAGGGTCGTCGAGCACCTCACGCTCGCCATTCGAGAACTGCACCTGAACGACTGGGCCTTGATCGACGAAAAGCCCCGTGAGGGACTGCGCTTCGGGCAGGAATCCGCCGCCGTTACCGCGCAGGTCGATGACGAGCCCGTCGATTTTCTCTTCTTTGAGTTCATCGATAAGGCGCCTGACGTCACGCGTGGTGCTACGGTAGTTTTTATCGCCGGCGCGTTGGCCGTCGTAATCGGAGTAGAACCCCGGCACGTTGATGACGCCGACGCGATACTCGATGTCGCCGCGCTTGATCGTTTTGAGCTCCTTGCGAGCCGCCTGTGCTTCGAGCGTGACTTTACCGCGGGTGAATTCGAGTACTCGCTCTGGCGAGCCCGGTGCGGCGCCGACGGGCAGAATCTGCAGACGGACGAGGGTGCCGCCCTTGCCACGGATCAACTGCACCACATCGTCGATCCGCCAGCCCACGACGTCGGTCAACGGACCCTGTTTGCCTTGGCCCACGGCGGTGATTCGGTCGTTGACGCTTAGGGCGCCGGAGGCGGCGGCCGGTCCGCCTTCGATGAGATTCATGATGGTGACGTAGTCGTCGATGAGTTGCAGCGAGGCGCCAATGCCCTCGTAATTGAGGCTCATCTGAATCTTGTACTCCTCGGAATTTCGGGGCGAGAAGTAGTTGGAGTGCGGATCGAAGGTGCGAGCGTAAGAATTGAGAAACACCTCGAAGACTTCTTCGGGTTTAACCTGATCGGCACGCTTCAGTACTCGATCGTATCGGGTGCGCAGCACTTCTCGCGCTTCGTCCCAGGTCTTGCCGGCGAGTAAGAGCGAGATGGCGTCATTCTTCACGCGCTTGCGCCACAGTTCGTCGAGCTCGCCCGTGGTGGTCGGCCACGAGGTCTTTTCGCGATCGAACTCAAAGGTTTCGTCGAGCGTGAAGTCTGGGGTTTGATCGAGTAACGCGAGTGCATGTCGAATACGTTCACGATTGCGTTGCTGGTAGCGCGCGAACATGGCGTAGGCAGGCTCGAGGTCGCCGGTGCGAATCATGTCGTCGAAACGAAGGCGGTAGGCCTGGAACTCGGCGATGTCACTCGCCAAGAAATAACTTCGCTGCCCATCGAGACCATCGAGGAATTTGTCCATGACTCGTGGCGACATGGCATCGTCGATGCGCTGCTGACTGTAGTGGTTGTCTTCGAGCAGGGCGCCGACCTGCCTTGCGATCATGCGCTCGCGGGCAGAGGGAGCCATCGCCCCGGGCGGCAGGGCGGAGGTGTCGGCCGTCAGCCGTGAGGAGCTGCCCAGGGTGAGCAGCCCGATGGTCAGGGCGACATAGGCGATGAGTGCCGCGGGGCGGCGTCCTTGAGGGGTCATGGGCGTCCGGTGTTCGGTAGAATCTGATGCAGACTAGTTCCCCGGACGCGCCCCTTCAAGTGCGGCGCCGTTCGGGCCGAGGTTTTCATGCGTCCGTTATCCGTCTTGCTCGGAATCGTCCTGGGTTCGGCCGTGTCCATCACGGTTGCGCTGGTATTGACGCTGGTGGTGTTCCTCATGCTGCCGGAGTTCGCCGACCGCATCGCGGAGGAGTTCCCGCCGCTGCTCTTCACGCTAGCGGGTTCGGCGCTGATCGCCCTGGTGTCGGCTTTCGGGTTTTATGGTGAACTTCGGGAGACGGTGTGGCGGCGTGTGCCGCAGGTGGCCCTAGTGCTGTTGTTAACCTTCATCGGCTGGATGGTTTGGCCACAAAAATGAATTTCCGATCAACGGGGAGAGCTCGAATGTCAAAGTCTGCAGTGCTTGCGCTGATTGCGCTCACCCTTGCCGGTTGCCACGGTGCGTCGCGCTCGGCGCCACCGCCGATTTCGGCCGCGGAGTACGAACGTCATATCGCGACTTTATCGAGCGATGAGTTCGAGGGTCGTAAACCCGGTACGGCCGGTGAGCGTAAGACGGTCGACTATCTCGTGGCCGAGTTCAAAAAGTTAGGTCTTGCGCCCGGGAACGGCGATTCTTACTTACAGCAAGTTCCGATTGTCGAAATCACGGCAGGCAGTGATGCGGCCTTCGCGCTCGGTGACACCGCGCTCCAATATGGTCCCGACATGGTCATCTGGACCAAGCGCATCGTTCCCGATGTGTCGATTACCGATAGCCCGCTCGTATTCGTGGGTCACGGCGTCGTCGCGCCCGAGTACGGATGGAACGACTACGCCGGTATCGACATGCGCGGCAAGACCGCCGTGATCTTGATCAACGATCCGGGCTTTGCCACGAACGACGCCAAACTATTCCGGGGTCGAGCGATGACCTACTACGGTCGCTGGACCTACAAGTTCGAAGAGGCTGCACGCCAGGGCGCTGCGGCGGCCATCATCATTCACGATGACAAGCCTGCCGCGTACGGCTGGGGCACGGTGCAGACGAGCTGGACAGGGCCGCAGCTCGATACGGTCTCTGCCGATGGCAACGCGGGTCGTGTGGCGATCGAGGGTTGGATCACACGAGCAGCCGGTGATGCGCTACTGCGTGCGAATGGCCGAAGCTACGACGAACTGCTGATCGCGGCGAGCCAACCCGGTTTCAAGCCCATTCCGCTTGCACAGAAGGCCAGTGGCACTCTTCGTAATTTGATCCGACGATCCTCCTCGCCGAACGTCGTGGGGCTGCTCAAAGGCAGTAAGCGACCGGATGAGTATGTGGTCTACATGGCGCATTGGGATCATCTTGGAAAGTCGCTGGCTCGAGGTGGCGACAACATCTTCAACGGCGCGCTCGATAACGCAACCGGCACGGCGGGTTTACTCACGATCGCCAAAGCGTTTTCAGAATCGAAGCGTCGTCCCGAGCGTTCGGTGGTGTTCTTGGCGGTCACCCTCGAGGAGAGTGGGCTTCTCGGCTCGGCGTTTTATGTGCAGAACCCGATTTTCCCGCTCAATAAAACGGTAGCCGCCCTCAACATGGACGCGATTACTTGGGGCGGGCCGACGCGTGACGTGTCGGTCGTTGGTTATGGCGCCTCTGAACTCGAGCCTTACCTCGAGCGTGCGGCCGCCAAGCAAGATCGCGTGCTGCGCGAAGAGCCGACGCCGGAGAATGGGTTCTTCTACCGATCCGATCATTTCAACTTCGCGAAGGTCGGCGTGCCGGCGCTCTATTTCAAACTGGGCATCGAAGATCGTGAGAAGGGGGCCGAGTGGGCGAAGGCGAAGGCTGCCGAGTTCACGGCCTTGCACTACCACAAGCCCTCAGACGAATTCAGGCCGGGCACCGATCTGCGCGGAGGCGTGCAGGATCTCGAGCTGCTGTTCGATGTGGGCGCAACCTTGGCGCGTGAGAAGCGCTTCCCAAACTGGTACGCCACGAGCGAGTTTCGCGCGGCACGAGATCGAAGTATGAGCACCGCCCGGTAGCGAGCGGTCTTGGCGGGTCAAAGCTGACGGACGCCCCAGGCCGTAAGGCGCAAGGCGCTCAGCAGCGCATAGGGTGCAAAGAGCAGAATCCAGGCGGAAAAAGACCCGGCGTAGAGCAGGGTGAAAAAGTCGCCGAGGATCGCGAACATGCCGCCGTTGGCGTACGGGCCGAGCAGGGCTCGCCCGGTGGCCCAGACGATGAGTGGCAAGCCTACCGCTGAGAAAATGATCGAGCCCGCGAGCAGGCGGGCCTCGCGGTTTACCGTGAGTAGGTCGAGCTTCGAGTTTCGGCGGCCCATGCGGGCATAATACGGCATGAGCACCATTCGGGCAGCAGTGATCGGGGCCGGTTATCTCGGCCGGTTCCATGCGCAAAAGTACGCCAGTGAGCCGGCCTGTACCTTGGTCGCGGTCGCCGACACGCGAGCGGAGGCGCGCGAGGCGCTCTCGCGAGAGCTCAACACCCGAGGCGTCGCCGATCACCGCGAGTTGCTCGGTCAAGTCGATGCGGTGAGCATCGTGACGACGACGCCCGCACATCACGCCATCGCGCGTGATTTTCTCGAAGCCGGCGCACATGTGCTCGTCGAAAAGCCCATCACCGAGACGCCCGAGCAAGCACGAGACCTCATCGCGTTGGCGGCGCGGAAGGGGCGCATCCTGCAGGTGGGGCATCTCGAGCGCTTCAATCCCGCGATCGTCGCCGCCGAAGGACGGCTCGAGGGGGCGCGCTTCATCGAATGTCAGCGTCTCGCGCCTTTCAAAGAGCGAGGAACCGACGTCAACGTTGTCCTTGATTTGATGATTCACGATATCGACATTGTGCAAAGTATCGTCGGCCGTCCCATCGAGTCGATCGACGCTGTCGGCACGCCCGTATTTTCTGGTGCCGTCGACATCGCCAATGCGCGTATTCGATTTGCCGGAGGGTGCGTCGCCAACGTCACGGCAAGCCGCGTGAGTCTCAAGACTGAGCGTAAGTTGCGCGTGTTCCGCGACGATGCCTATCTCTCGATCGATTTGCAGCAACGCATCCTCACGACCATCACCAAGCGCTCGGCGCCGCTCGCAGCAGGCGAGTTACCCGTCAACATCGAGGAGCAGAGCTTCGAGCAAGGCGACGCCCTACGAGCCGAGATACGATCTTTCCTCGATTGCATTGCGAAGGGTCGTCCGCCTGTGGTGGACGGCGAGGCGGGGCTGAGAGCGTTAGAAACGGCTATTCGCATCACCGACATGCTGGCGCCGAAGGGGGGCTAAGAAATGTCTGCCAAGCCGAGCGCAAAAAAAGTCATGGTGGCGGCGACCCAGTTCTCCTGCACTTGGAATCGTGACGCGAACATCGCGCGGGCCGAATCGCTGGTGAGGGAGGCTGCAGGCCGCGGCGCACAAGTGATTTTGCTTCAAGAGTTGTTCGAGACGCCGTACTTCTGCATCGAACAAGACGTGCGGCATTTCGAGTTGGCGACCACCCTGACCGATAATCCGGCGATCCAATATTTCAGGCGTATTGCTCGTGAGCTCGGCGTCGTACTGCCGATCAGTTTTTTCGAGCGGGCGAGTCAGTCGTTCTTTAACAGTGTCGCGGTCATCGATGCCGATGGCGAGGTGCTCGGCCTCTATCGAAAATCGCATATCCCGAACGGCCCCGGTTACCAGGAAAAACAATATTTCAGTCCCGGTGATACCGGCTTCAAAGTCTGGTCGACGCGCTTCGGTCGTCTCGGCATCGGTATCTGCTGGGATCAGTGGTTTCCAGAATGCGCGCGCGCCATGGCGTTGCTTGGGGCGGACTTGCTCTTGTACCCGACCGCCATTGGTAGCGAACCGCCTCCCGCGCCGGCCATCGATTCGCGCTTGCATTGGCAGCGTACCCAGCAAGGCCACGCGGCGGCCAACGTCATGCCGCTCATCGCGTCAAATCGTTACGGCGTGGAGCGCTCGTTGCAAGATCCAGAGAACCTGTTCATCCGTTTTTATGGGTCGTCGTTTATCACCGATCATACGGGCGCCAAATTGGCCGAAGCGGGCGAGGAGGGCGATGCCGTGCTAACTGCGACTTTCGATCTCGATGACATTGCGAAGCAGCGGGCGAGTTGGGGTGTATTCCGCGATCGTCGCCCCGATCTCTACAGTGCGCTGTTGAGTTACGACGGTGTCGACTCGCGTCGTTGAGAGGATCACCCGCGTGACACCGATCCCGGCTTGGGTGATCACGGGGCCGTTGGGCTCTGGGAAAACGACGCTCATCGCGCGTTGGCTCGCAGAAAAACCGGCCGATGAGAATTGGGTCGTTTTGCTCAATGAATACACTGATGCCGGTATCGATGCGCTGACCGTAGCCGCTGCGGCGAAAGGTGCCTATGACGTGCGACTCGTGCCGGGCGGATGTTTATGCTGCGCGGGCGAGGCCGATTTCCGACGTAATCTCCAAGATCTCATCGAACGCGTGAGACCTGCAGGGATTTTGGTCGAGCCCTCGGGGCTTGGACATCCGGGAGGCATCGTCGAGGAACTCCTCGCGCACGAGGCGGCAGGGAATATTCGGCTATGCGGGGTCATCGGTCTCGTCGATCCTGACAATCTCGACCGTTTAGATGAAACGCTGGTCGCCGTTCGCGAGATCGCGGATGCCTGGGTGCTGACCAAGCCGGATCTGGCCTCGAGCGAGCAGCGCAAAAAGTTTAAGGCGATGGCTCACGGTCTGTTTCCGGCGAAAAGTTGGGTGGGTGAGGCTGAGCAGGGTGCGCTGCCGCCCGAGGCGATGATCGCCATCGAGCGAGGGCGGCCGGGTCGCGATAAAACGGCTTCACTCCAGAGGCCGTTCAGTCACGCGGTAGAGCGTGAGCATGTCACCCTGCGCGCTCAACTGCATCCGGACGGCGAGCCGGAGGTGCAGTGGTCGGAGGGTGAGTCCGTCACCCGTCGTGAGTTTCATCAACTCGGTCGACATGGCGCACGCTGGACGTTCCCTCGCTCGATGTCGTTCGTCGAGGTGAGGTTACTCACGCTGTTATCGAGCGACTTGAAACTCTTCGACCCCGGTCTCAGTCGACCGGAACGCTTGAAAGCGGTTGTTCGCGTCGACGAAGACACCTGGCTGCTCATTCAGGTCGTCGAGGATCGAGTGTCGATGCAGCCCACCGCATGGCGTCGGGATAATCGTATCGAGGTTCAGTTGCCTCCGGGCGCCGTGTGGGACGTTCAAGCGTGGGACCGTCTTTGGGCCCGTTGCCTTCGAGGCTCGCCCCCTCGCGCATGACCGCCGAATGCAGAGCGGCTCTTTCGAGATGGCACGCGGCCGCCGTAGCGGCGGTCCAAGGCGAGCGAGTGTTCAAAGATTACGCGAGCGTCATCGACGGGTCGTTTTGCTTCGAGCGCGGAGATCGACAGATTCGATTCTCTCTGCCGTCGCACGGAGGGCGCCTGCGACTCATCGGCATCGGTAAAGCGTCGCTCGGCATGGCTCGAGGTTTCAGGGCGTGCCTGCAGAAAGCGGGACATGACGTGGACGACGGTGTGTTGATCGTCCGCGATGCGCCGTCTCGAGTCGGGTCAGTCGAGAGGCCTGAGCCTTGGGAGATCTTGCTGGGTAATCATCCCTATCCCGGAATCGAGAGTGAGCGCGCGGCGCGACGTCTGCTCGAGTTCATCGACGTGCCGCGGCCCGAGGACCGATTCATCATTTTGCTCTCGGGTGGTGCCTCCGCGCTTTGCGCCTTGCCCGCACCCGGAATCACGCTCGATGAGAAGCGTCGTGCGACGCTCGAGGTCATGAATTCTGGTGCGCCGATCGATCAGATCAACCGTGTTCGTCAGCAACTCTCTGCGATCAAGGGTGGTCGGCTCGCAGCCAGGCTTGCTCCGGCTCAGTTCCTCACGCTGGCGATTTCCGACGTGCCCGGGGATGACCCTCTCGTGATCGGATCGGCGCCGACGTGGTCCGAGGAGCTCGCCCGCGGTGGGGGTCGATATGCCGTGATCGCGACACTCGATGACGCGCTCGATGCCGCAGCCCGAGCCGCGGGGAGCGAGGGCTTCGAGGTGATCACGCTGGGTCGATGTATTGACGGGTTCGTCGAAGACGAAACGATTCGGGTGATTCGCGAGATTCAGCGACGAAGCGTTCGGAACACCGGTCGTCGCCCCACGGCAATTATCGCCGGAGGTGAGCCGCTCGTTCGTATTCGCGGCCCGGGGCGAGGAGGGCGCGCCCAGGAGTTCGCACTTCGGCTCGGACTGGCGCTCGCCGGCCATGACCCGGCGCTTGGACTCGACCGGATCTCCGGCCTGGTTGCGGGAACGGATGGCTCGGATGGCCCCACACTCGCAGCGGGTGCTTTTTTCGACGGCTTAACCCAGTCTCGAGCACATCAGGCCAAGATTGATCCCGTGCGTTCGTTGGATGAGAGTGACGCAGGCTCGGCACTCGAGACGCTCGGAGATCTATTCATCACAGGACCGACCGGCACGAACGTCGCCGATGTCCTCATGGTGGTGATTCCGAGCCATTAAAATTTGGCCTAATTGAGGTCATCCTTTTCGTTGGAGAAATTCATGAGTGATTCAGCCCCCGTCATCGCCGTGATCGGTGGGACTGGAGACTTGGGCTCGGCCATCGCACGGCGCCTCGTCAAAGCGGGCGAGCGCGTGGTGATCGGTTCGAGAGATCCGGTCAAAGCTGCCGAGATGGCCTCGCGCATGGCCGGAGAGACTGGGGGGCGCGTCGCGTCGGGCGGCAATGTCGAGGCAGCCTCGCAGGCGGATATCGTGATTCTGACGGTGCCTTTCGCATCGCAGGAGTCGACGTTGCGCGACATCGCCTCCGGTGTCGTCGGAAAAATCGTGGTGGATACGACCGTGCCGCTCGTTCCACCGAAGGTCATGCGTGTGCAGTTACCGCCAGAAGGCAGTGCGGCGGTACGCGCTCAAAAAATTCTGGGGGAGGGCGTTAAAGTGGTCTCTGCCTTCCACAACGTAGCCGCTCACAAGCTCGCAACCGATGCGGCAGTCGATTGCGACGTACTCGTGTTCGGCGACGACAAAGCGGCTCGAGACTCGGTCGTTCGTCTCGTTGCGGCCTGCGGTTTGCGGGGCTTACATGCGGGTGTGCTCGCCAATTCCGCAGCAGCCGAGGCTTTGACTTCTATCCTGATCTTCGTCAACAAGCAGTATGCCGTCGACGGCGCAGGCGTTCGCATCACCGGAATTAAGAGCTGATCTTCATGCCGGCCGCGGTCAGTTTTCTGGCCTTACGAGGGGTCCCCGAGATTAAGGCGGGTGACGATCTTGCCGCGATCATTCGTGCGGCACTTCGCCAGACGGGTCTGCAACTCGAGTCCGGAGATTTACTCGTCGTTGCTCAGAAGATCGTGTCTAAGTCGGAAGGCCGGCTGGTTCGTCTCTCCGAGATTGCGCCCTCGCTCGAGGCGCAGGCGTTGGCGCTCAAAGTTCAAAAAGATCCGCGGTTCGTCGAGCTCGTGCTGCGCGAATCCGACGAAGTGCTGCGTGCGGTGCCCAATATTCTCATCACGCGCCATCGCTGCGGATGGGTGATGGCGAACGCCGGAATCGATCGATCCAACATTCCAGATGCCGAAGATCAGGTGCTGCTGCTCCCGCAGGATTGCGACGCGTCGGCTCGTCGCTTGCGCGAGGCGCTCGCCCCCGAGCATCCGGCGGTGATCATCAGTGACAGTTTCGGACGACCCTGGCGCGAGGGTACGGTGAACGTGGCCTTAGGGGTGGCCGGCTACACCGGAGTACTCGATTTGCGTGGGACGACTGATCGTCAGGGAAGAACGCTGCAAAGCACTCAAATCGCTTTAGCAGACGCCGTGGCGGCGGGTGCCGGACTCGTCATGGGCGAGTCGACCGAGGGTATTCCGGTCACGCTCGTACGCGGACTGGACTTTTCGTGGCCGCTGTCGGATGGTCAGTCCATCGTACGACCGAGCGAGGGGGATCTTTTTCGGTGAAGCCGGCGATCAAAGTGCTGGCGTTGTCGGGTGGCGTCGGGGGTGCCAAGCTCGCGCTCGGCCTATCGCGTCTTGTTGAACCCGGCGAGCTCGCGATTTTGGTCAATACGGGCGATGACTTCGAGCATCTCGGGCTGCGGATCTGCCCTGATCTCGATACCGTGTTGTACACCCTCGCAGGCGTGGTCCATCCGGAGCAAGGTTGGGGTCGTGCCGACGAATCTTTCGGTTTCATGGACGAGTTGCGACGTCAGGGTGGCCCCGATTGGTTCCTGCTCGGTGACCGTGATCTCGTGCTTCACGTCGAACGTACCCGCCGACTCGCCGAAGGCGAACGACTGACGCAGATCATGAGCGAATTCGCGAGCCGCTTCGGTGTCGCGAGTCGCTTGCTTCCGATGAGCGATGCGCCCATCAGCACTTTATTAGAGACGGACGCGGGCGCCCTCGAGTTTCAGCATTACTTTGTTCGTCTGCGTTCGATCCCCAAGGTTCAAAAATTACATTACGCCGGCGCGGCGCAGGCGAGACCGACCGACGAGGTGCTTGATTTGCTGCGTAGCCGATCGCTCGAGGCGATCATCGTGTGTCCGTCCAATCCGTATCTCAGTATCGACCCTATTCTCGCGGTGCCGGGGTTGCGTATGGCGCTGCGAGCGGCGCGGGTGCCGATCGTCGCGGTATCGCCGCTGATCGCCGGTCGAGCGATCAAGGGACCGACCACAAAAATCATGAATGAGCTCGGAATCGCTGCCGACGCGCTGGCCATCGCGCGTCATTACTCGGGTTTGATCGATGGTCTGCTCGTGGATGAGATTGATGCAAACGCAGAGACGCTCCGTGCCCTCGCGCAAACCGGAATACGAGTCGGCGTGACGCGCACACTCATGAAGACACTCGACGATCGAGAGCGCGTCGCCGACGCGGCGCTCGCGCTCGCCGCCGAGGTTGCATCAGCGCGCGGGGCCGGCACGGGCACGGCCTATCCGAGCGCAGCGCCCATCGATGCGCGGAGCGTAGGCTGATGCGGGTCGTCGCGGTCGTACCGGTGCGTTCGCCTCGTGAAGGTAAGTCGAGGCTCTCGAGTGTCTTGTCGGTCGCTCGGCGATCGGCTCTGGTGCAGTCGATGCTGGCGCGCGTGCTGACCGCGCTGATGGGCGCACGGAAGATCGATCGTATCGTCATCGTAAGTCCTGAAGATCGTGTCGAAGTGCCGCCGGGTGTCGACTTGCTGCAGGATCACGGCACAGGGCTCAATGCGGCGGTTCAGTTGGCCCAACAGTCACTGACCGAACGTTTCGACGCCATGCTCGTAGTCGCGGCGGATGCGCCCCAGGTGACCGCCGAAGAAATCGATCGATTGATTGATCGGGCAGCGACAGAGCAGGTGGTCGTCGTGCCTGATCGGCACGGCGAGGGCACCAATGCCCTGTGGATGACCTTACCTTCGACGTTGTTACCTCAATATGGCGCCCGCAGTGCCGATGCGCACCTCGAAGCCGCGATCAAATTGGGACTGCGGGTCGCGCGCATCGAGATTCCTGGCCTCTCTCATGACGTCGACGTACCCGATGACCTGCAGGCTGAGCCTATGCCAGCCGATCAGGCTCGCTTACTCGCTGAGGAGAGTGATCTGCCTGGGCTGCTGCAACGAGCTCGTGATCTCACCCTCGATGGCTTTGGTGTGCGAGTGGGCTACTCGCGCAAGGTATTCATCCCGCTGACGAAATTTTGTCGCGACGTTTGTCACTATTGCACGTTTGCGGCACCGCCCAAAAAAGGTCAGCGTGCCTATCTCACGATTGACGAAGTGCTCGATCTCGCGCGTCAAGGTGCGGCGGCGGGGTGTAATGAGGCGCTCTTTACGCTCGGTGATAAACCGGAGCTGCGATACGCGTCGGCTCGCGCCGAGCTTGCAGCGCTTGGATATTCGAGCACGCTCGAGTACCTCGAGCATTGTGCACGGCGCGTGTTCGAGGAAACGGGTTTACTGCCGCATCTCAATCCCGGCGTAATGACCCGAGAAGATATGCGCCGGCTTCGGGCGGTGTCGGCCTCGATGGGAATCATGATGGAAAGCGGATCCCTACGCCTGTCTCAGAAAGGCGGACCGCATCACCGATCGCCCGACAAACATCCCGCTGTGAGGTTCGAGACGCTCGAGACGGCGGGGGAGTTATCAATTCCGTTCACGACCGGGTTGCTGATTGGTATCGGTGAGACACGACTCGAACGTATCGAGACGCTGCTCGCGATCCGCGAGTCACACCTTCGGCATGGGCACGTGCAAGAGATCATCATCCAAAACTTTCGCGCTAAGCCCGGTACGCGAATGGCGATGGCGTTCGAACCGTCGCTCGAAGAGTTGCAATGGACGATCGCGGTCGCTCGGCGGATTTTCGGATCGTCGATGTCCATCCAGGCGCCGCCGAACTTGAGTGCGGGCTCGTTGCAGGCTTTGGTCGATGCGGGCATCAATGATTGGGGCGGCGTCTCACCGGTCACGCCCGACCATGTCAATCCGGAGGCGCCGTGGCCCGAGCTCGAGACGCTCGATCGACTGACCGCCGCGGCAGGTCGCAAGCTCGTTCAGCGTTTGCCCATCGTCCCCTCGCATGCTCTCGAGGCGCGTTGGATCGATCCGACCCTGCGCACAGCCGTGTTACACCGAGTCGACGCCTCGGGGTATGTGCGTGAGCCGAATTGGCACGCTGGAGCCGGTGGTGCGCCTCCCGCGGATTACGTCGCGTTGGCGAGTGCTGCGCGCCCTGCGGGCCCGGTCTCGCCGCGCGTCGCTGCGGCGATTCGTCGTTGCCTCGACGGAGACGCACCCGATGAAGAAAATCTCGCGAGACTCTTTACAGCCGATGGCGCCGACTTTCAGGCGGTGATCAACGCCGCCGACGGGCTACGCCGATCGGTGAGCGGCGAGTCGGTGAGTTACGTCATTAACCGTAATATCAACTACACGAACATCTGCAGCTATTCGTGTGGGTTTTGCGCGTTCGCGAAGGGTCGTAGTGCACGAGCACTGCGCGGCCCGGGTTACGTTCTCGATTTCGAAGAAATTGGCGAGCGGGTTGCCGAGGCTCGGTCGCGCGGTGCCACTGAAGTGTGTCTGCAAGGCGGGATCCATCCGTCATTTACCGGCGAGACCTATCTCGAAATCGTTCGCACGGCCCGTCGTGCAGCGCCCGACATTCACATCCACGCCTTTTCACCACTCGAAGTGACGCATGGGGCCCGGACGCTCGGCCTTTCGGTGCGTGAGTATCTGGCGCGTCTGGCCGAGGAGGGTCTGCGTACCTTGCCCGGCACCGCAGCCGAAATTCTTTGTGATGAGGTGCGAGCGGTGATCTGCCCTGACAAACTCGATACGCAAGCTTGGTTAGGGGTCATGCGCGATGCGCACTCCATTGGCTTGCGTAGCACGGCCACCATCATGTTCGGGCATGTCGATACGCCGCGGCACTGGGCACGCCATCTGCTCGAGATTCGGCGACTGCAGCTGCAGACACACGGCTTTACCGAATTCGTGCCGTTGCCATTCGTGCACATGGAGGCTCCGATCTGGCGCAAGGGTCTCGCTCGAAGTGGTCCGAGCTGGCGTGAGTCGTTGTTGATGCATGCTGTGGCACGCCTCGCGCTCGAGCCCGTGATCCGTAATATTCAGGCATCCTGGGTGAAGCTGGGTCGCGAGGGTGCTCTCGAGGCGTTGCGTGCGGGCGCAAACGATCTCGGTGGCGTGCTCATGAACGAGTCGATCACGCGCGCGGCAGGAGGCGTCAACGGACAGGAAATGGACGCGAACTCGATGGAGCAGGCGATTCGTGCCATCGGGCGGGTGCCGCGTCAGCGCAGCACGTTGTACGGCGATATAACGACGAAACGCTCAGCGCAGCTTCGGGATGACGTGCTGACCGATGATGTCGAGCGCCTCCATCGGGTCGTCATGCAGGCGTAACGCGCATTCGGTTAATCCGGCCTTGGCAAACAGACGGAATCGCTCGATCTCGCGATCGAGATCTTCGAGACCGCCCGTCGACGTAAAGTATTCACAGAGGCGGTTCGGAATCTCCTCCGGAATGCCTTGTACGTTGCCTGATCGATCAAACCACGCTGCGACGAATTTGTCGTAGTGGTCGCGTACGAGTTGCGCTTCGTCTTCCGGCAGACACTGCATGATGAGTTCTTTTTGAAGCTTGATGGCACGCCACGGCAGTTCACGACGTGACTCCCGATAGCCCTCGGCGCGGTCTCGCTTGAGGTGCCACGCCCAAAAAGTGTTGGTGCGTAGGGTCGGCATGTCGGGCTCGCGCTTTGCAGCGCCCTCCATGACTTCTTTCATCGCCGTGGCCATGACTTCGGGCGGCGTACAGCCGATGAAGACGCCATCGGAGACCCGTGCCTCCATGCGCATCATCTGGCCTCGATACGCCGTGCCATACACGAGAGGCGGTGTCGGAGCTTTTAGCCAGCCGTAGGCGCAGGGCAGGTTGACGACGAAATCGTCACCCTTGTAACCCTTGGCGAGTTTGCCCCGACCGGCGCCCCGAACGATCTCGATGCCCTCTCGGACCGCGCGGACGATTTTCTCGGGCCGTTCGATGCCCATGCAGTCGATGTTTCCTTCGCCCGCACCCATGGCGATGAGCGCGCGCCCACCCGCAAATTCATTGAGCGAGAGCAGGCTGTTGGCGATCTTGAGCGGGTGCATCTCGAAGGGGCTGACGGCCAACGGCCCGAGCAGCAGCTTCGAGGTCGATTGCGCGAGCGGAACCATCGACAAGAAACAGTCCCAATGCGCGAAATAGTTTGAACTCCAAAGGGCTCTGACCCCATAACGCTCGGCTTTTTGGCCTAATTCGGCCACTTGAGCAGGGGTGAGGTCGGGTTCGAGGATGATATCGATATCCATATCCCCGAGACTATCCAAACCCGAGAGGGGCTGCAGCCAGACCCGCTCGCGCTGCGCATCACGCGGGCAGGGCGCCTCGGGAGGGAACTTCCGACGCTCGCCATCGTCCATCCCGTTAACAAGGAGGTCGCTCCCCCTTGAACATCAACGAACAACGTGCCGTACTCAACATCATGATTCATGCGGCGCTGGCCGATGGACGTAAGTCCGAGGACGAGCGCACCGCGATCCGCGACGCGGCAGAGTCTTTGGTCACCTCAGGCGGTGCGACGCTCGCAGGCGTCTATCAAGACGTTCTGCTTAAGCGGGTGACGCTCGAGTCTGCCGCCGCCGCATTACCCGAGCTCGAGCATCGGCAGCTCGCCTATGAAATGGCGGTCTGCGTCATCGATGCCGATGGGGTGCAAAGCGAAGGAGAGACGGCGTTTTTGGTGTCCCTGCGCCAACGCCTCGGTCTTGAAGGCGATGAGACCGCAAACACCGCCGCCTCGCGGGCAGACGCGATCGCTGCAGCGGCCTACGCGCCCGCGGCCGTGCCCAGTGCGACGTCCACCCTCAATACAACGTCCGACGCGGCGCTCGATAAGCGCATCCTCAACTACGCCATTCTCAACGGTGCGCTGGAGCTTCTGCCGCAGTCCTGGGCGTCGATGGCCATCATTCCGCTGCAGGTTCGAATGGTGTATCGCATCGGGCAGTCTTATGGTGTCAACCTCGATCAAGGGCACATCAAAGAATTTCTCGCGACGCTCGGTGTGGGGTTGACCTCGCAATATGTCGAGCAGATCGGTCGAAAACTGGTCGGCGGACTGCTCGGGAAGGCGGCCGGCGGCATGATCGGCGGGCTGGGCCGCGCGGCAACGGGCATGGCGTTTTCATTTGCGACGACGTACGCCCTCGGGCATCTCGCAAAGCGGTACTACGCGGGCGGGCGGGTGATGTCGACGGCCTTGCTGCGCAGCACGTACCAAGATTTATTGGCTTCGGCGAAGGGTACTCAGCAGCAGTACATTCCAGCCATACGCGAGCGTGCGAGCACCTTGACCCCGACCGAGGTCATGCGCCTCGTCAAAGAGTGATCAAGGCCGAGGGCGTCAGATCAGGCCGCGATCCTGGGCGCGGGTGACGGCCTGCACTTGCGAGTGCACATCCAGTTTTCGATAGAGATTTCGGATGTGGGTCTGGACTGTCGATATGGCGATGCTCATTTCTTTGCCCGCCTCGGCATAGCTTCTCCCGCAAGAGAGGTGCTTGAGCAACTCGAGTTCTTTCGGGGTCAACTCCGCGAGATCAGTCGCCTTGTCTCGGGCGCCTGCGAGCTTGAAAAGATAGCGGGCGAGCGCCGGGCTGATCGGGTAATTGCCCTGCAGCGTCTGCTGCAGCGCCTCCGCAATTTCCGTGGTGCTGTCATCTTTGAGAATGTATCCACGCGCCCCCGCGCGGATCGCCGCAAGGACGCTGCGTTCCGCTGAGATGACCGAGACCACCATGATCGGCACGTCGGGGTGCTTTTCGCGCACGCGACTGACGACCTCGATGCCGCTGATATCGGGCAGACCGATATCGATGAGTGCGAGATCGACTCGCGCGTCGGGCGCATCGAGGTAACGAAGGCCGTCGGCAGCATTGCGGAAACACGCCGCTTCCCAATTCCCGCCCAAGTTCTTGATCGCCTCGCGCATCGATGACTCGAAAGCCGGGTCATCTTCAACAACCAGGGCCATCGGGCTTCGCCCGGATCCGACAACATCAAGAGGACTCATGGGTCGCTAGTTTATGGGGGTCATGGGAGAAGCGGGGGATTTCATCTGAGAGATCCCATTTTCATGTGATCTCACTCGGCTTCTCAAAACCGAACTTCGCAAAAAACTTTTGGCCTTCAGGGCTCGATAAAAAATCGAGATAACCCGCTGCCAGCCTGTGAGCCTCTCGAGTGAGCGCGGCGGGGTACTCGATGGGTGAGTGAAGGGAGGGTTCGAGCATGGTGACGACCCTGACGCGAGGTTCCGCCCTGGCATCCGTCGCATACACGATGCCGAGCGGCGCTTCACCGCGCGCGACGAGTAAGGTCGCCACTCGCGAATTTTCCGCTCGTGCAAGGCGCGGCTCAAAAGTTTGCCACTTACCGAGAGCACGGAGCGCCTCACGTGCGTAGCGTCCAAGCGGTACGAAGTCGGGATCTCCCGTCGCGAGCCGCCCGCGTCCGATTGCCGAAGCCCAATTACGCGGATCCACTCTCGGGCGGGACGCAGGTTGGATCAGAACTAAGCGATTGCCGGCAAGCTGGCGCTCCGTCCGCGCGTCGATTCGTTGCGCTCGGCGGAGTTCCTCCATCCACTTTTTATCCGCGGAGATGAAGACATCCACTCTCGCGCCTGATTCGATCTGCCGAGCGAGTTGAGCGCTCGATGCAAAGGAGTATTTGACCTCGACGCCGGTTCTTCGGGTGAACGCCTTACCGGCTTCCATTAACGCCTCGCTCATCGAGATGGCTGCAAAAACCGTCACCGAAGGCGGTGATGAAGCGTGTATCGACGACTCGGTCGCGTTGAGGGGTGCAGCGAGCCACCCGGCGATCAGCGATATTCCGAGCGCGATCGAGATCCGGCATCTTGAGATCAAGGGGCTGCGCATCCGCCTATTCTAGTCGCGCGTATACTTCGGGCGCGGCCTACACAGGGTCGAAGTGAAGGGGGATTACGATGATCTCGCGTCGACAAGCCATCTCTGCAGCACTGCTCAGCGCCGTTGTGCCGCTTATGGGCCCTGCGGATGCGGCGCCGGCCTCAGGAAAGCGGCAAGCGAGCCCAAGCGTCGGTCGACGCTCCGCTACCGTAAAGCCTCCGCGCATTGTCGCCGGCGACACAATCGGACTCATGATTCCCTCGAGTGCCAATTGGGATCCGATCGATATCGACATTCTGCTCGAAGCGCTTGCGGCGCTCGGCCTCAAGGGCAAGCTCGGGCGTCACGTGTACGACCGTTATGGGTACCTTGCGGGGCGCGACGCCGATCGCGCGGCCGATCTCAACGATCTTTTCCGCGATCCCGAGGTCAAGGCGATCCATTGCATCCGGGGCGGTTGGGGCGCGGCACGTTTGCTGCCGTTGCTCGATTGGGCGGCCATTGCCGCAAATCCCAAAATATTGATCGGCTACAGCGATATCACGGCGCTGCTGCTGTCTCTGCACGCCAAGACGGGGCTCGTGACTTTTCACGGTCCCAATGGCGCGAGCGAATGGAATCGCACGAATGTCGAGTGGCTGCAACGCATCACCTGGAACGGCGAAGCGGCCACCTTCGCAAACCCGAAAGACACCTCCGACACCATCGTGCCGAGCGACGACCGCACGCGTACGATTACGCCGGGAAAGGCTCGCGGCAAGTTGCTCGGCGGAAATCTCACGGTGCTGACCGCGATTCTCGGATCGCCCTACGTGCCCGATTTCACCGACTCGATTCTGTTCCTCGAAGATGTGCAGGAAGCGCCGTACCGCATTGATCGTATGCTCGTGCAGTTGAAGCTCGCCGGCGTTCTCGATCAAGTGAAAGGCGTTGTCTGGGGCACCTGCAGCAAGTGCGACCCGGGTGAGGGCTTCGGTTCGCTGACCATCCCCGATATTTTGAACGATCACGTGAAGTCGCTCGGCGTGCCTGCCTATTACGGCGCAATGTTCGGGCATGTCAGTCGGCAGTTCACTTTGCCGGTCGGTGTGCAGGTCGAGCTCGATGCGGATGCGGGCACATTGACGATGCTCGAATCTGCGGTGTCGTAAGCGGTTGTCCGATTCCTCGCAATTGCCCGATGATTTTCGCGCACTGAATCCGCAGTTTGGTTCGGGCGCGTTGCGCCGTCGAATCCGTTTGATCGCAGCACCCGGGCTCGTTCGGGCCGGCGTCGAAGATTCTTACCATTCGTTTCGACTCGATATCGCGCACAAGTCGGGCAAGGTATCAGGTGTGGCCACTCGAGCACTTCGCTATCCACTCGACACGTGTCCTCTGGCGAGCGCGCCGCTTCAACGATTCATCGGTTTGCCGTTGAGCACGTCTTGGCCTGATCTCATCGCGCGAGAGAATCCACGTGAACACTGCACTCATCTCTACGATCTGTTGTTCCTTGCGATGATGCATTCGTCGAGGGACGGGCAGCGGACCTACGACATCACCGTCCCCGATGAACATCCGGGGCCTGTTTGGTCGACGGTGCATCGTGATGGGGTCGAGGTGTTACGTTGGAAAACCCAGTCGGGTGTCGTACTCGAGCCCCAGTCTGTCGCCGGTCGTCCCTTGCTCAAGGGGTTTTCGCGATGGGCGGGTGAGCAGCTGTCGGGTGACGAGTTGGAGGCCGCTGTCGTGCTTCACAAAGGCTACTTCGTGAGCCGAGCGCGGCGGTTCGACATTGCTGGCGGAGCGGGGCAGCGCGTCGCACATCTCGAGGTGATGCGGGGCGCTTGCTTCAGTTACTCGGAGCCTCGGATGTCGGTCGCCGTACGCATGGCGGGACATGTCATCGACACCAGTTTCTCCGAAACGCCTCTGCTCGAAGATCTGATGTAGTTCTCGGCGCTGGGTTTATTTGACGAAGCCGCGAAACTCGGCAAGCTCGTCTACGCTGATGCGCGTGCGCTCAAACTGATTGACGGGTTTGCTGCGGTCCGGACGTCCCACAGCCATGCCGCAATAGACCATTTCGTCAGATCCCAAACCGAACATCTGGGCAAGTTCGGGTCTGAAGGCCGCCCAGGCTTCCTGCATGCAGCATCCGAGTCCGTGCTCTTCAAGCAAGAGCGCTACGGTTTGAATCAGCATGCCGAGATGCGCCCACTGGCCATGAGCAACGCGACGGTCGATGACAAAGAAAAGTCCGACGGGCGCGCCGAAGAACTCGAAGTTACGCGCCACCTGTTTGAGTCGTGCCGGTTTGTCGTCGCGCGGAATGCCGAGTGCGCGATACATATCTTCGGCGAGGGCGAAACGCCGTGAGCGCAAAGGCTCCCAGAGGTTCGGAGGATAAATCGGAAAGTCGTCCGAGCTCGCGAGGCCGGCCTCGGGCTTGGCTTGGGCCATCCGAATGATCGCATCGCGCTCAGCGCCCGAGACGGCAATGATTTTCCAGGCTTGCACGTTGCTGCCCGAAGGCGCCCACCGCGCCGCGTCAAAGATTTCACGCAGCACCGACTCCGGAATGGGATCGGGAAGGAAGTCGCGGATGGACCGGCGACCGCGAACAGCATCAGAAACGTTCATATCGTGACGTTCCAAAAAAATGGTGGAGGCGGCGGGAATCGAACCCGCGTCCGCAAGCCCTAGACTTCAGGATCTACGCGCGTAGCTCTCTCATTGGATCTCGCCTTGCGCTACCCGAGGAGCAGGGAAGACGCTCAGCCAGCGGACGGTGACTCTTAACGGAGCTGCCCCGTCGCACGGCAGTCCGCGATCCTATAAGCGCGTCCCCTGATTCGGTGTTATAGGCACCAGCCGGTCAGAGGTTAGGCGGGATTAAGCCGCCAGAGCGTAGTTGTCGTCGTTGGCAACTGTGTGTTTGCAGCAAAGTTTAGCGAGGTTCACTGCACCTCGGCACGCCCCTGAAGGTTCGCAACCCACGTCGAAGCCGGTCGCCCCCTTCAAAGCATTGACTTGGAGTCTACCTGAATCGGGAAGTTCCCGTCCGTGCGTCACCCGCGACGGAGCAGCCGGGCCTTATCTCGAGCCCAGTCGCGGTCTTTCTCCGTGGCGCGTTTGTCGTGCGCTTGTTTGCCTTTGGCGAGTCCGATACCCAGCTTGGCTTTGCCGCGCTGCCAGTAGAGTTCGAGCGGCACGAGGGTATAGCCCTTGCGCTCCACCGCGCCGACGAGATGCTCGATTTCTCGTTTATTGAGCAACAGCTTTCGGGTGCGAGTCGGGTCAGCGATGACGTGAGTCGAGGTCGTCTTGAGCGGCGAGAGGTGGGCACCGGTGAGAAACACCTCGCCGTTACGCAAAAAGACATAGGCCTCGGTGATCTGCGCTTTGCCCGCCCGCAGAGCTTTGACTTCCCAGCCTTCGAGCACGAGTCCGGCTTCGTAGCGTTCTTCGATGAAGTAGTCGAACCGCGCGCGACGGTTCTCTGCGATCACGCGCGGCCCTTCCGAGGCTTTGGCCGGATTCGCTTTGGGTGGGGCTTGGCGGGTGGGTCGTGTCACGTCGGTCGAGTCCTTGGGCGGCATTCTACGCGTCGGAGCAGGGCGTAGAATGCCGCGTATGCGTGAAGTCACCCGTTCGGCGTTGGTGCCGCTCTCAGCGGAGAAACTCTACGAGCTCATTATCGACATCGAGCGATACCCCGATTTCGTCCCCGGTTGTACGCGGGCGCGCATCGAGGAGCGAGGCGAGAACGAGGTCGTGGCGACGCTTGGGGTGAAGCGCGGAGGTCTCGATACGGAGTTCACGACGCGGAATTCGCTCGAACCGGGGCGGTCGGTCACGATGCGGCTCGTTCGAGGTCCGTTTCGTGCGCTCGAGGGTATTTGGACCTTAAAACCGCTCGGAGAAGCGGGCTGCGAAGTGAGCTTGAGGTTGCGGTTCGAGTTCGCAAATCGGCTTGCGGGCATGATGCTCGCGCCCGTGTTCGAGGATACGGCCAAATCGTTGGTCGACGCCTTCGTCGCGAGGGCTCGCAAGCAATGATTCGATGCGCGTTCGCGATGGCACTCGTCGACTGGCAAGGCGAGTTACCGCTCTGCGTGGCCGACGGTGCCACGGTCGAACTTGTGCTGGGCGCAGCGCGAGCAGAGCTGCAGCAACGAGGCGTATCGATCGATGAAAATTTTTGGAATAGCGCCCCCGTCGGCATTTTCGGGGAGCGCTGCGAACGGAGTCGCCTGATTTGCGACGGCGATCGAATCGAGATGTACCGTCCGCTCGCCGTCGACCCGAAACATGCGAGGCGCGAACGTGCGCGACAGACTCAAACTGAGAAGGGGAGAAATCCACTCACCGCGAAACCGCGGCGAGGCTAATACCGAAGCGCTTTGCCGCGAAGTGCTTAGGTGCCCGGCGTAGCGGGCGGGTTTGGCGTCGCCGGTGAAGCAGGAGCTGCGCCCGTATCAGCCGGCACCTCGGTGGGCGCTCCCGCATTTTCGATGCGACTGACCTTGTCGTCTTCGAAATAGACCGTCAAGCGCTGACGAGTCACGGCCGAGCCATCGCCCAAGTTGAGCGTGTAGAGGTAGTCCCATCGATCTCGGTTGAAGGCATCGGGCAGCATGGGTGTGCCGAGCAAAAATCGGATCTGCGCGCGCGTCATGCCTTCTTTCACCTGCACGACCTGTCGGGCGTCGAGGTAATTACCTTGCTGGACGGCCATGCGATAGACGCAGCCGCTCAATAGCAGCATACAGCTGAGCAGAAGGGTGCCAACGAGCGGAACGGCTGGTGAGCGCGGAGGAGAATGAACCATAATCGGCATTCTAACCGAAAGAGCGGGTGGCATCGTGGAAGGCAACGATCTGCGCAAAGCAGGGCTCAAGGTGACGCTTCCACGCGTCAAGATCCTGGAGATCCTTGAAAACAGCCCCAATCGTCATTTGTCGGCGGAGGACATTTATCGTCGGCTGGTCGACCTGCGTGAGGACATCGGACTCGCCACGGTCTATCGCGTGCTGACTCAGTTCGAGTCGGCGGGTCTTGTCACCCGCCACCACTTTGCCGACGGCATGGCGGTGTTTGAGCTCAATGCCGGCCCTCACCACGATCACATTTTGTGTCTCGACTGCGGTCACGTCGAAGAGTTCGTCGATGCCGGAATCGAGGAGCGTCAAAACTCGGTCGCCGAGCGACTCGGGTTTTCGATCAGCGAGCACGCCCTCGTGATTTACGGGCACTGCCAGCGGACGAGCTGCCCCCATCGCGGGAAGAAGACCGCCGACTGAGCGTTGCGCCGGCGTCGAGCATTTCGGCGGCATGCTCCCGGGCCTTGCCGGTAATCGATACGCCGCCGAGCATTCGAGCAATTTCTTCGATGCGCGAGTCGCTTTCGAGTGGAGTGACCTGCGTGCGAGTCGTGCGTCCATCGCTCATCTTCGAGACTCGCAGGTGTTGATTACCGAGGGCGGCCACTTGAGGCAGATGCGTCACGCAGAGCACCTGAGCCGACGCGCCAAGCGCGGCAAGTTCGCGACCGACGATTTCGGCAACGGCGCCACCCACGCCTGAGTCGACTTCGTCGAAGACCATGCATCCGCCGACCGCGAGATCTTTGATGCGTCCGGCGAGCGCCACCTGCACGGCGAGTGACAGACGGGAGAGTTCGCCACCCGAGGCGACTTTGCCGATCGGGCGTGGCGGTTGCCCGGCATTGGCGGACACGAGAAACGCGACATCTTCTAGACCGTTTGCCGCGGTACCGCCTTCGGGCAGGTCTGCGACATTGAGTTGGATATCGAATTTCCCGCCGATCATGCCGAGTTTTTGCATCCGAGCGCTGATCTCGGTGGCGAGCTCGTTGGCTGCCTTGCGACGCTGTTTGGAGAGTCGTGCCGCGGCGGCGCGCCAGGCGTCGACGGCTGATGTCACCTGTGCCCGTAACGCGGAGAGATTCGCCTCTATTTTTTCGAGGCGCGTGAGTTCGTCGCTGAGTTCGATGGCTTTAGACGGCAGTTCATCGGGCGCGCAGCGGTGCTTGCGCGCGAGCGACTCGATGGTGGCGAGACGTTGCTCGAGCTCCTCTTGACGATGCGGGTCGGCCTCGATCGAGTCGAGGTAACGCGTCAGTTCTTGGGCGCCGTCGGCGATGCGGATGGCGGCCTCTTCGAGTGGAGGTAAGAGGGCTTCGAGTTTGGAGTCGAAGCCGGCGCTCTGACGCAGAACGGCGAGGGCGCGCGAGACCGCATGATGTGCGTTGTTGTCTTCGGCATCGAAGAGGAGATCGAGCGCGCTGCGTGCGGCGTCGACGAGGCGTCCGGAGTTGGCGAGTCGATTACGCTCTTCACCGAGCGACTGGAGTTCGCCTGGCTTGAGGGACAGCGCGGCGAGTTCTCCGGTCTGATGTCGCAATAAATCGAGTCGAGCATCTCGATCGCGAGCCGCCGCTTCGAGGGATTCGAGTGCGCTCGATTGCTGCAGCCGCTCGCGGTGCAGTGTGGCGACCTCGTCTGCGAGCGCGTCGTGCCCGCCGAACGCGTCAAGGAGCTCGCGCTGGGCGCTGCTCTTAACGAGACTTTGAAACTCGTGTTGACCATGAATTTCGGCGAGCGATTCGCCGACGGATCTCAGGATTTGCAGGGGCACCTGCTGGCCGTTGAGATACGCGCGTGATTTGCCCTCTCGCGTGAGCACTCGACGTACGACGAGCTCATCTTCGATCTCGATGCTTTGCTCTTCGAGTCTCGATAAGAGCGACTTCGGCGCAGAGCCGATATCGAAGGTTGCAGTGATCTCGGCGCGATCGGCGCCGTGTCGTATGACTTCGGCGCCTCCGCGCCCACCGACGGCCAATTGCAGGGCGTCGACGAGTATCGACTTGCCTGCACCGGTTTCGCCGGTCAGTACGGTGAGCCCGCGAGAAAAGTCGACTTCGACCGCGTCGATGATCGCAAAGTCTCGAATGTGCAAATGAGAGAGCATGGGCGGCGGGTGGTTTAGCGCGGGGCGTCGAAACTGCGTCGGCCCCAATTGAGCTTGCTGCGCAGTAATCGGTAGTAGTCGTAGCCCTCGGGATGCAATAGCGTGATGCGCGCCCCTGCCGTGCGGATGACGAGTGATTCGCTCGGATTGAGAGGTGCAAGCGAACGACCGTCACAGGCGACTTCGGCGGAGGAGTCTGGGCGATCGATGATGCGAATTTCGATGACGGAGCGCGCCGACACCACGATCGGTCGATCGGAGAGCGTGTGTGGGCAAATCGGGGTGACCACCACGACCTCGAGGGCGGGGTCGACGATCGGTCCACCGCAGGAGAGGGCGTACGCGGTAGAGCCCGTTGCGCTCGCGACCACGAGACCATCGCCGCCGTGGCTGTTGACGAAGCGACCGTCGATCCAGGTTTCGAAATCGATGAGGTGCCCGCTCTGTCTCTTTTGCAATACGACGTCGTTGAGCGCGAGACCGCTGACGGTCGGACCGGTCGCCGAGGAAATCTCGGCGCGAAGCAGCGGACGCTCGTCTCGCAAACATTGGCCTGCGATGGCGGCATCGACCGAGCTCAGCATGTCTTCGGGCATGACGTCGGTCAGAAAGCCGAGCCGGCCGCGATTGACCCCGAGCAACGGAATGCCGCGCTCGGCGACGAGGCCGGCTGCATAGAGCAGGGTGCCGTCACCGCCGATGGCGATGAAGAGATCGGCTTCTTCGACCAACGCCGACTCGGAGAGAAATCGCGCTTCGACGCCCGTTAGGCGATCGCGCTCGTCTTCGGATACCAACGCCTCGAGACCGCGGGAGGAGAGATGTCGGGCGATGAGCGCTGCGCTTTCGGCCACGCGGGGGTCGGCAAAGCGGGTGATGAGAGCGCAGCGGCGGAAGTCGGGCATAGAACCGGTCCGGATAAAACCTGCGCCGTTTTATCACGTCCCTTGACGCAGTAAAGGTCCTGTCGTTAGTTTTTGTTCATGGCCCACGAATACGAACTGCTGAACGAGCGCGCCCAGCAGTTGCTGCGAGTTCTGGTCGAGAGCTACATCCGTGAGGGTCAGCCGGTCGGCTCCCGAGCGCTATCACGCGATTCCGGGTTGCAGCTGTCCTCCGCCACCATCCGAAACGTCATGGCCGACCTCGAGGAACTCGGTTTCGTGACGTCTCCGCACACTTCGGCGGGACGCGTCCCGACCGACCGCGGATACCGGTTTTTCGTCGATACGTTACTGCGTTCGCGCCCCCTCGATGATGTGGCGGTTGCGGAGGTTCGTCGTCACCTCGATGTCTCGGCGACCGATGACCCGAAAGCCTTGGTCGCCAATGCCTCTCAGTTGCTATCGAATGTCACCCGTCTCGCCGGTGTCGTCACGGTGCCGCGGCCCGCCGTCGCCTCGATCACTCAGATCGAGTTCGTGGGCCTTTCAGAAAATCGTGTGCTGGTCGTGCTGGTGTTCAACGATCGAGAGGTGCAGAACCGCATCATCCATCTCTCGAGGCACCACACGCCCGAGGAGTTGCGTCGCGCGGCGCATTTTCTGAACGAGCAACTCATCGGCCGTTCGGCCGAAGCGGCTCGAGTCGAAATCCTGCGTCAATTGCAGGAGGCCCGCGAGCACATGAATTCCCTAATGCTCGATGCGATCAGCATGGCTCAACAGGTCTTCGATCAGGGTAAATCCGGCGGGGCGTCTGGGCTCGATTACATCGTCGCGGGTGAAACCAACCTGATGGGTGGTGCGCAGCTGACCAGCGTCGAGAAGCTCAAGCGCTTGTTCGAGGCCTTCAATGAAAAGCGCGACTTCCTGCATCTGCTCGATCAGAGCTTGCACGCTGAGGGCGTGCAGATCTTCATCGGCAAGGAGTCGGGGTACCAGATGCTCGATGAATGCAGCGTCATCACGGCCCCTTACAGCGCCGGTGACGGTGTTATGGGGGTCCTTGGGGTGATCGGCCCGACCCGCATGGCTTACGAGCGGGTTATTCCCATCGTCGACGTGACGGCTCGACTGCTCGGTTCGGCCCTCAACGCCCGACGCTGAGTCTCGCTCGAGCGTCGCCTTTACCGCCCCTCTGCGACGGAGTCCCCTTGATTTGGGGGTGACGGACCCCATATCGCCCTTCGGGCGATGACGGACAGTGTTCGATCCTTGCCTCAGGTAGTTTAGGTAACTCACGGTTTTGGAAGGACTTTAAATGGGTCAAAACCCCGAAAACGAGTCGTTTACGCCGTTTGCGGCCCCGGAGGGCGCTTCGGAGAGCGAGCAGCTTCAGCAGGCCGTGGCGGCCGCCGAGGCTCAGGCTCAGGCGGCGCGCGATCAGGCGCTGCGTGCCTTGGCCGAGCTCGAGAACGTACGCAAAAGAGCCCAGCGCGACGTCGAAAACGCGCATCGCTATGCGCTCGAGAAATTCGCGCAAGAGCTACTGCCCGTCAAAGATAGCCTCGACCTTGCCATCGAGAGCGCAGGTCGGGCCGATGCGGCGGCGCTCGTCGAAGGGCAGGCCGCGACGCAGCGTTTGCTCGCCAAAGCCCTCGAGCGGGGCGGGATCGTCGAACTCAACCCCCTCGGTGAGCCGTTCGACGCGAACCTGCACGAGGCCATGGCGGCCCAGCCCTCGGATACCGCCGAGCCGAACTCGGTGTTGGCCGTGGTCCAGCGCGGCTACACCCTGAACGGGCGTTTATTGCGTGCGGCGAGGGTGATCGTCGCGCGCGCTCCTGGCTGAAGTATCGCAACGCATTGAAATTCTTCGCAGCGATCCCCAATTAATCGAACAACGGAAACCATCGCGGCGGCAGGGCCGTCACGGAGAGACATCATGGGCAAAGTTATCGGCATCGACCTCGGCACCACCAACTCTTGCGTCGCCATCATGGAAGGCGGTAAGCCTCGCGTCATCGAGAACAGCGAGGGCGATCGCACCACGCCGTCGATCGTTGCGTTCACGAAAGATGACGAGGTGCTCGTGGGGCAGTCCGCCAAGCGCCAGGCGGTCACCAACCCTCAGAACACGCTGCACGCGGTCAAGCGTCTGATCGGTCGTCGTTTCGACGAAAAGATCGTTCAGAAGGACATCGACATGGTGCCCTACAAGATCGTCAAAGCCGATAACGGCGATGCCTGGATCGAAGCGCAGGGTAAGAAGATGGCGCCGCCCGAAGTGTCGGCGCGCGTGCTCATGAAAATGAAGAAGACCGCCGAAGATTTTCTCGGTGAAGAAGTGACGGAAGCCGTGGTCACGGTTCCGGCGTACTTCAATGATTCTCAGCGTCAGGCGACCAAAGACGCCGGACGCATCGCCGGTCTCAACGTCAAGCGCATCATCAACGAGCCGACGGCTGCGGCGCTCGCCTACGGTCTCGATAAGTCGGGTGGAGATCGCAAGATCGCCGTGTACGACCTCGGTGGTGGCACCTTCGACGTGTCGATCATCGAAATCGCCGAAGTCGATGGAGAGCGTCAGTTCGAGGTGCTCTCGACGAACGGCGACACGTTCCTCGGCGGCGAGGACTTCGATCTGCGCGTGATCAACTTCCTCGCTGACGAATTCTTGAAAGAGTCGGGCGTCGACGTGCGTAAAGATCCGCTCGCGATGCAGCGTCTCAAGGAAGCGGCCGAAAAGGCCAAGATCGAGCTCTCCTCGAGCCAGCAGACCGATATCAACCTGCCGTACATCACGATGGATGCGACGGGGCCGAAGCACCTTGCCGTGAAACTCACCCGCGCCAAGCTCGAGTCGCTGGTCGAAGATCTCGTCAAGCGAACGATCGAGCCGTGCAAGGTCGCGCTCAAAGACGCAGGCTTGTCCGCGGCTGAAGTCTCCGAAGTCATTCTCGTGGGTGGTCAGACCCGTATGCCGCTCGTGCAGAAGCAGGTCAAAGATTTCTTCGGAAAAGAGCCGCGCAAAGATGTAAACCCTGACGAGGCCGTCGCCGTCGGCGCCGCCATTCAGGGTGGCGTACTCGCAGGCGACGTCAAGGACGTCTTGTTGCTCGACGTGACGCCACTCTCGCTCGGTCTCGAGACGCTCGGTGGCGTGATGACCAAGCTCATCGAAAAGAACACGACGATCCCGACCAAGCACTCGCAGGTGTTCTCGACGGCCGAAGACAATCAGACGGCCGTCACCATTCACGTGCTGCAGGGTGAGCGCGAGCGTGCGATCGACAACAAGTCGCTCGGCAAGTTCGACCTCTCCGATCTCCCGGCTGCACGCCGCGGTACGCCGCAGATCGAGGTCACCTTTGATATCGACGCGAACGGCATCCTCAATGTCTCGGCCAAGGACAAGGCGACGGGCAAAGAGCAGCGCATCGTGATCAAGGCGTCCTCGGGACTCTCCGAGGAAGAGATCAAGCGCATGGTCAGCGACGCCGAGGCGCATGCGGATGAAGACCGCAAGTTCCGTGAGCTCGTCGAAGTGCGTAACCGTGCCGATGGTCTCGTGCACTCGGTCGAGCAGTCGCTCAAAGATCTGGGTGAGAAGGTGTCGACCGAGGATCGTCTCAAGGCCGAAAGTGCGCTCAACGATTTGAGGGCGGTTCTGAAGGACGACGATAAGGAAAAGATCGAGAAGAAGCTCGAGGCGTTGATGCAGGCTTCCTCCAGCATCGCGCAGCAGGCCTACGCGCAGGCGGGCGGCGCCGAAGCCGGTGCCGCAGACGCTGGCGCCGCCGAGGCGAAGTCGGGTGAGTCGGCTCGTGACGACGTGCTCGATGCCGAGTTCGAGGAAGTGAAGGACAAGGACGACGGCCGCAAGGCGTCCTGATCCCCACTTCGTCATGGCTAAGCGCGACTACTACAAGGTCCTCGATGTTCCGAGGAATGCCTCGGAGGCTGACATCAAGAAGGCCTACCGTCGGCTGGCCATGAAGTACCACCCGGATCGCAATCCGGGTGACAAGGAAGCCGAGGAGAGTTTCAAAGAGGCGAAAGAAGCCTACGAAGTGCTCACCGACGAGCAGAAACGCGCTATCTACGACCAGCATGGTCACGACGGCATCGACGCCGCTCGACAGGGCGGCGGTGCGGGTGGTTTTGGCGGTGCCGACTTCGGCGATATTTTTGGCGAAGTGTTCGGCGATATCTTTGGTGGCGCTCGTCGGGGTGGGCGCTCTCAGGTGTTTCGTGGCGCCGATCTGCGTTACGAGCTCGAACTCGAGTTGCCTCAGGCGGTGTTCGGTTACACCACTGAGATCGAAATCCCACGCCTCATGGAATGCGAGACCTGTCACGGGTCGGGCGCGGCCAAGGGTCATACGCCGACGACCTGCGATCAATGCCAAGGCTCAGGGCAGATGCGCATCTCTCAGGGCTTCTTTCAGTTACAGCAACCCTGCAACCGTTGTCGCGGCACCGGACGCATCATTCGCAATCCCTGCGACACCTGTCTCGGTCAGGGTCGCGTGCGGCGCACGCGCAAGTTGTCGGTGAAGGTTCCCGCAGGCGTCGCTACGGGAGATCGCATCCGCTTGGGCGGCGAGGGCGAGGCGGGACGCAACGGCGGGCCCGCGGGTGATCTCTACATCGAGATGAACGTCAAACCGCATTCGATCTTCGAGCGCGAGGGTGACGATCTGTCCTGCGAAGTGCCGGTCAGTTTCGCGACCGCTGTGCTCGGCGGGTCGGTGAAAGTGCCCACGCTCGAGGGTGACGTGTCGCTTAAGATCCCGGCCGAGACTCAATCGGGACGCGTATTTCGACTGCGCGATAAAGGTGTCAAACCGGTACGCGGAGGCGACCGAGGCGATCTCTTCTGTCGGGTTGTGGTAGAAACGCCCGTGAACCTGTCGAACGATCAGCGCGAGTTGCTGAAGAAATTCGATGAGTCGCTGCGTAGCGACGGCCGCGGTCACACGCCCCGCGAGGAAGGGTTCTTCGAAGGCGTGAAACGGTTTTTCGCCGGTAACTGATTTTCCGCCGGCGTCGGAGACGGTCGATGCGTGTGGTCATCGTGGGCGCCGCAGGGCGCATGGGCTGCGCGATTCGCGAGGCGCTTGCGCACCGCCCCGAGATCCAGTTGGCTGGCGCGATCGATCGAGAGGCCGATGCCTCGCGCGGGATCTCCACCGATCTCGATTCGGTCCTGCGTGGCGCCGACGTCATGATCGATTTTTCCTCCCCGTCGTCTACGGCAGCCAACCTCGCGGCCTGTGTGCGCCACGGGGTCGCGGCGCTCGTCGGCACGACGGGCCTCGGCGACGAGGCGGCGCGGGCCGCAACCGAAGCGTCGTCACGCATCCCGGTGCTCGTTGCCGCCAACACGAGTCTGGGTGTCACGCTCCTCATCGAGCTCGTCAGGCAAGCGGCGAAAGCCTTGCCCGCAGACTTCGATATCGAAATCACCGAAGGGCACCATCGTCATAAGAAAGACGCCCCCTCCGGAACCGCGCTCGCCTTGGGTCGAGCGGCGGCTGATGGTCGAGGGCTGTCGTTCGAAGCGGTTCGCGGGTCCACTCGTGAGGGCGAGGCGCCTCGTAGAGCGGGTGAGATCGGGTTCTCGGTTATTCGGGCGGGAGACTTGGTCGGAGACCATGACGTGCTGTTCGCCGGGGAGGGTGAGCGGATCACCCTGGGCCACCAGGCCACCGACCGGGCCATCTTCGCCCGGGGCGCCCTGAAAGCCGCTTCCTGGCTCTCGGGACGAGCTCCGGGTCGCTACCAAATGGTTGATGTACTCGGTTTAAAAACAAGCGCTTAGAGCGTTTTCTGCGGCTATTTTCAAAGCTGCCATTGGGCCAATTCGGACCCTTTTTCCCCGCCGAAATTCATGGACAAAAGGGGGGGTTAAAACATAAAATTTCCTTCTAATCCGATAGGCGGGTTAGTCCGTGCAGGGCGGGAGGCGTTCGTAAGAGTGCCTCCCGCTTTGTTCATGCGAACCCGGCTGCAGTGTCGGAGAATTTGGCAGGCAGCAACGGGTGGTTTAAGTGTTCGATGCAGTGTTGGCGCTGGCCGACGGAACCCTCTTCCGCGGCCGCTCGATTGGCGCGGCAGGTCAGACCTCAGGAGAGGTCGTTTTCAATACTGCTCTCACCGGGTATCAGGAAATTCTTTCCGACCCGTCCTACTCCAAACAAATCGTCACGCTCACCTACCCGCACATTGGCAACGTCGGCACCAATCCCGACGACATGGAATCAGCTCTGGCCTATGCGGCGGGTCTCGTCATCCGCGATCTACCGCCTCGAGCGAGTAACTGGCGCCTGCGCGAGACGCTGCCGGAGTTTTTATCGACACATGGCGTCGTCGCGATTGCGGATATCGACACCCGTCGGCTGACTCGTATTCTTCGAGAGGGTGGGGCTCAGTCCGGCTGCATCGTCACGGGAAAGGCGGGTGATGCGCTCGAGAGTCTCGAACGCGCGGCCTTGGCCGGAGCGCGAGCCTTCCCGGGGTTGAAAGGTATGGATCTCGCCAAAGTCGTCTCGACGCGTGAGCGTTACGAGTGGACGCAGGGCAGCACCTTCGATGCGCCGCCGCCGCGACGCGCTGACCACCGGCCTTACCGCGTCGTGGCCTACGACTATGGCGTCAAGCACAACATCCTTCGTTTGCTCATAGACGCAGGATGCGACGTCACGGTGGTCCCGGCGCAGACGAGCGCGGCGGATGTGCTCGCGCTTTCGCCCGAAGGTGTGTTTCTCTCGAACGGCCCCGGTGATCCGGAGCCCTGTGATTACGCGATATCCGCGATTCGACACATTCTCGAACGGGACGTACCGATCTTCGGAATTTGTCTCGGCCATCAGTTGCTCGGCCTCGCGAGCGGCGCACGCACGATCAAGATGAAGTTCGGTCACCACGGGGCCAATCACCCCGTCCAAGATTTGCAGAGCGGGCGCGTCCTGATTACGTCGCAGAATCACGGCTTCGCCATCGACGAGGCGAGTTTGCCGAAGCATCTCGTTGCCACGCATCGCTCGCTTTTCGACGGCACGCTCCAGGGCGTGGCGCGCACCGACCGGGCAGCGTTCAGTTTTCAAGGGCATCCGGAGGCGAGTCCCGGACCCCGCGACGTCAAATATTTGTTTGAGCGATTCACCGCCGCGATGCAGCGGCGTCGGTCGTCCTGAGTCGAACCATGCCGAAGAGAACAGACATTCAGAGCATCTTGATCATCGGCGCGGGCCCGATCGTCATCGGTCAGGCCTGCGAGTTCGATTACTCGGGCGCGCAGGCGTGCAAGGCGCTACGCGAAGAGGGTTACCGGGTCATTCTGGTCAACTCCAATCCCGCGACGATCATGACCGACCCGGAGATGGCCGATGTCACCTACATCGAGCCCATTCACTGGCGGACGATCGCTCGAATTATCGAAAAAGAACGACCCGATGCCGTGCTGCCCACCATGGGCGGTCAGACGGCGCTCAACACTGCGCTCGATCTCGTTCGGGAAGGCGTGCTCGAGAAATACGATGTCGAACTAATCGGCGCCTCGAGAGAGGCCATCGACATGGCCGAGGACCGTGAACTCTTTCGCAACGCGATGCGTGAGATCGGCCTCGAGTCGGCCCGTGCTGCGGTGGCGCATAGTCTCGAGGAGGCGCTCGCCATTCAGGCCTCGCTCGGCTATCCCTGCGTGATTCGGCCCTCCTTCACGCTCGGTGGCTCGGGAGGTGGCATCGCCTACAACCGCGAAGAGTTCGAAACGATCGTCGCTCGCGGCATCGATGCCTCGCCCACCAACGAGGTGCTGATCGAAGAGTCGGTGCTCGGTTGGAAAGAATTCGAGATGGAAGTCGTTCGCGATCGAGCGGACAACTGCATCATCATTTGCTCGATCGAAAATCTCGACCCGATGGGCGTACACACCGGAGACTCGATCACCGTAGCGCCGGCTCAAACTTTGACCGACAAAGAATATCAGCGCATGCGTGACGCCTCGATCGCGGTACTGCGCAAAATCGGTGTCGATACGGGCGGTTCGAATGTCCAGTTCGCGATCAACCCGGAAGATGGTCGCCTCATCGTCATCGAGATGAATCCGCGCGTGTCGCGTTCGTCGGCGCTCGCATCGAAAGCGACCGGTTTCCCGATCGCCAAGATCGCCGCCAAGCTCGCAGTGGGTTACACCCTCGATGAGCTGCGTAACGATATCACCGGAGGGGCGACGCCCGCATCCTTCGAGCCGACGATCGACTACGTCGTCACCAAAATCCCGCGCTTCACCTTCGAAAAATTCCGTGGTGCGAATGATCGTCTGACGACTCAGATGAAGTCGGTGGGCGAGGTGATGGCCATCGGTCGAACGTTCCAGGAGTCACTGCAGAAAGCGCTCCGTGGGCTCGAGACCGGGCTCGACGGACTGACTCCGGTGACGCGCTTGCCGCTCAACGAAGAGGCTCAGAGTTCGCTCGCCCAGTCGCTGCGCATGCCGGGGCCCGATCGTCTCTTGCAAGTGGCCGACGCGTTCCGTGCCGGTTGGTCCTTCGACCGCATTCAAGAGTTGAGTCGTATTGATCCGTGGTTCCTCGCGCAGATCGGCGAGTTGATCGAACATGAGATCGAGATTCAGCGTGATGGCGTGTCGGGCCTCTCGGCCGATCGACTTCGGGCGCTCAAGCGAAAGGGCTTCTCTGACAGTCGAATCGCTAAGCTCGTCGCGCGTAGCGAAGCGGATGTGCGCGCGCTTCGTCGCAAGCACGGTGTACGCCCCGTCTACAAGCGCGTCGACACCTGCGCCGCCGAGTTCTCGACCTCGACGGCCTATCTCTACTCGACGTACGAGGAAGAGTGCGAGGCCGCTCCGACGTCGCGACGCAAGATCATGATTCTGGGTGGCGGCCCGAATCGCATCGGTCAGGGAATAGAGTTCGACTATTGCTGCGTGCATGCGGCGCTCGCGCTGCGTGAGGACGGGTTCGAGACCATCATGGTCAATTGCAACCCGGAGACCGTCTCGACGGACTACGACACCTCCGATCGTCTCTATTTCGAGCCGCTCACTCTCGAGGACGTGCTCGAAATCATTGATCTCGAAAAGCCCGAAGGGGTCATCGTTCAGTACGGTGGGCAGACACCGCTCAAGCTGTGCCGCGCGCTCGAGAAAGAGGGTGCGCCGATCATCGGCACCTCGCCCGATTCCATCGACGTCGCCGAAGATCGCGAGCGTTTCCAAAAACTCGTTCAAGCCTTGGGTCTGCGACAACCGGCGAACGCCACGGCGCGTACCGAGGAGCAGGCGTTGGCGTTGGCGCGAGAGGTGGGTTTTCCGCTCGTGGTGAGACCGTCGTACGTGCTCGGCGGGCGCGCCATGGAAATCGTGTTCAACGAAGACGATCTGAAAACGTACATGACCGATGCCGTCCGCGTATCCAACGAGAGCCCGGTACTGCTCGATCGATTCCTCGACGATGCGATCGAAGTCGATGTCGATGCCGTGTGCGACGGCCAGCGCGTCTTGATCGGCGGCATCATGGAGCACGTCGAGCAGGCCGGTGTGCACTCGGGCGACTCGGGTTGTTCACTGCCGCCCAACAGTTTGTCGAAAGCGCTGCAAGACGAGCTTCGAGAGCAAACTCGAAAGTTGGCGCTCGGGCTCAACGTCGTCGGCTTGATGAACATCCAGTTCGCGATTCAAAACGGGACGATATTCGTTCTCGAAGTGAATCCGCGCGCATCGCGCACGGCGCCGTTCGTGTCGAAGGCCATCGGACTGCCTCTGGCCAAAGTCGGGGCCCGCGTGATGACGGGGCGCTCGCTCGAGTCGCTCGATGCGACGCGAGAGCGCATCCCGCCGTATTTCGCGGTCAAAGAAGCCGTGTTCCCTTTCGTGAAGTTCCCGGAGGCCGATCCCATCCTCGGGCCCGAAATGAAATCGACGGGCGAGGTCATGGGCACAGGACGCAGTTTCGGAGAGGCCTACGCGAAAGCACAGGCGGCCTCGGGTGTGGTGCTGCCTCGATCGGGTCGATGCTTTCTGAGCGTGCGCGAGCGCGACAAGCCGGGCGTCGTCGAGCTTGCGCGGCGATTGGTCGCTCGTGGGTTCGAGCTGGTCGCCACGGAAGGGACCGCTCGTGTCATCCGCGCTGAGGGCCTGCCCGTGAGCCTCGTCAACAAGGTTCGCGAGGGTCGGCCACACTGTGTGGACATGATCAAAAATAACGAAATCGTGTTGATCGTCAACACGACCGAGGGCAAGCAGGCGGTGAGCGAGTCGCACTCGATTCGCCGCGAGGCCGTCCAGCGTCGGGTGACGTACTACACCACGCTTGCCGCGGCGCTCGCGACCTGCGACGCTCTCGATTCTCTAGACCAAGTCGATGTCAACCGGCTGCAGGACCTCCACCAGGAAGTCCGGACGTAAGCCGGGCTTTTTTTGAGGAGGAGATCGCGTGAAGCGTAATCCCATGACAGCCCGTGGCGCCGAAATGCTGCGCGCCGAGCTCAAGCGGCTCAAATCGGAAGATCGTCCGAACGTGATCAAGGCGATCGCCGAGGCGCGTAGTCATGGCGATCTTTCCGAGAATGCCGAGTATCACGCGGCGCGCGAGCAGCAGGGTTTTATTGAGGGCCGCATCGCCGAGCTCGAATCGAAACTGTCGACGGCCGACATCATCGACGTCGCGCAGCTCACCAACAACGGCAAGGTGGTGTTCGGTGCGACGGTCGAACTCGAGGGCGAGGATGACGGGAAGGCTGTGACCTACACCATCGTCGGCGAGGACGAGGCCGATATCCGTGCTGCGCGAATCGCCGTCACCTCACCGATCGCCCGTGCGCTCATCGGCAAGTCCGAAGGGGACGTCGTCGAGGTGGCGGCCCCGGGCGGGACCCGAAGTTACGAGATCGTCGCCGTTCGCTACGAATGATCGGGAACGCGCCGACGGTCGCAAGCGTCTAGTCGGGTAATACGATCTTCGGCAGGTCGGCCCGCTTTTTATAAAGCGTCGCCACGTGTCCGATGCGGCCGACCAATAAGCTGCCCGTGTCTCGTGCGAGGTTTTCGAGGGCAGCATCGCGTGCCTCGCGCTCGGCACCGGTCATGCGGACCTTGATGAGTTCATGGTCCTGCAGCGCGCGCCGCGTTTCGGCGACGACCCCCTCACTGACCCCCGCGTTACCGATCAAAATGACCGGCTTTAGGGGGTGGGCGAGCCCGCGAAGGTATCGGCGTTGCTTGTCGTTGAGTGTCATGGGCCGCGATTGTAATCGCCAAACGGTCGCCGGAAGGGTGGTTTGGGGTTGAACCCACGTGGCGCTGGCCGCATCTAAGGGGGGTGGGGTCGAATGGCTGGTCCGGCAGGGGCCGATGGTGTAGGTTGGCAGTTCGGCGCAACGGAATGCGCCCCCGCGAGGAATGAGTATGAACGACCTGATGAAGAACTTTGTAGTCTGGGCCCTGATCGCTGTGGCGGTGCTGGTGTTGTTTAGCCAGTTCGTGCCCCGTTCTGCACCGGTTTCAGAAGTCAGCTACTCCTCGTTCCTCGAAGAGGTTCGCAACGGTCGCGTCGACAGCGTGGTACTCCAGGGCGACACCATCAGTGGCGTCCGCAAAGACAAATCGACCTTCGAGTTGTACAACCCCGAGACCGATAACACGGCGCTGATCGGGTCACTGGCCAAGGCGAACGTCTCTATCGTCGGTCGCGCGCCGAAGCAGCCGAATTTCCTGTCGCAACTCATTCTGCAGCTGGCGCCAGCGCTGCTGCTCATTCTCGTCTTCGCTTGGATGCTGCGTCAGATGCAGGGCGGTTCGGGTGGCCGTGGGGCCATGTCTTTCGGCAAGAGTCGTGCACGTCTTCTCAGCGAAGACCAAGTCGCCGTCACGTTCGCCGATGTCGCCGGCGTCGATGAGGCCAAACAAGAAGTGGGCGAGATCGTCGACTTCCTCAAAGATCCTTCTAAGTTTCAGAAGCTCGGCGGCAAGATTCCCCGTGGCGTATTGATGGTCGGTAGCCCCGGCACGGGTAAGACGCTGCTCGCGCGCGCCATCGCGGGCGAAGCGAAGGTGCCGTTCTTCACGATCTCGGGCTCCGATTTCGTCGAGATGTTCGTGGGTGTGGGTGCCTCGCGCGTTCGAGACATGTTCGAGCAGGCGAAGAAGCACGCGCCGTGCATTATCTTCATCGACGAAATCGACGCCGTGGGTCGACATCGCGGTGCGGGTCTCGGTGGCGGTCACGATGAGCGTGAGCAGACGCTGAACCAATTGCTCGTCGAGATGGACGGTTTCGAAGGCAGCGAGGGCATCATCGTCATCGCCGCGACCAACCGCCCAGATGTGCTCGATCCTGCGCTGTTGCGTCCGGGTCGTTTCGATCGACAGGTCGTGGTGCCGTTGCCCGACGTGCGCGGTCGTGAGCAGATCCTCAAAGTTCACATGCGCAAGGTGCCAATCGCCGACGACGTGAAGCCCGCGCTCATCGCTCGCGGCACGCCGGGTTTCTCGGGTGCCGATCTCGCCAATCTCGTCAACGAGGCGGCGCTCTTCGCCGCGCGTGCCAATCGTCGCGTGGTCGGCATGGACGAGTTCGAGCGCGCGAAGGACAAAATCATGATGGGCGCCGAACGGCGCTCGATGGTGATGACCGAGGAAGAAAAGCGCATGACGGCGTACCACGAAGCCGGTCACGCCATTGTCGGCATCTCGGTGCCCGAGCACGACCCCGTATACAAAGTCACGATCATTCCGCGCGGGCGCGCGCTCGGCGTGACGCAGTTCCTGCCGGAGCAAGATCGTTACTCGATGAGCAAGCGTCGGATTGAGAGCGGCATTGCTACGCTCTTCGGAGGCCGTATCGCCGAAGAGCTGATCTTCGGCGCCGATGCGGTGACGACCGGCGCCTCGAACGACATCGAGCGCGCCACCGATCTGGCGCGCAACATGGTCACGAAGTGGGGTCTGTCAGACAAGCTCGGTCCATTGACCTATTCCGAAGAGTCGGGAGAGGTCTTTCTGGGTCGCTCCGTGACGCAGACCAAGCAGGTGTCCGACGAGACGGCGCACGCCATCGATCAGGAAGTTAGACGCGTGATCGAGAGCAACTATCAGCGTGCTCGGGACATTCTCACCACCAACATCGAAAAGTTGCACGCCATGGCCGAGGCGCTGGTGAAGTTCGAGACCATCGACGAAGGTCAGATCAAAGACATCATGGCGGGTCGGCCGCCGAGTGCGCCTTCGGGTTGGGACGACTCGGTGTCAGGCGGCCCGAAAGGCGGTCCGCAGGGCAGTGAGTCGCGCGCGACGCCTCAGCCTGATATCGGCTCGCCTGCGGGCGAGGGCAGCGCCAGCTGATCGGTCCGTCGTTGGCGTCGGTTTGAACTCGCCGTGCGTCTAAACTGCGCCGGTCGCGAGCTCGACCTGTCTTCCCCTGTTGTTATGGGCGTGCTCAATGTCACGCCCGATTCTTTCTCCGATGGCGGACGTTTTGTCGATGTCTCTGCGGCACTCGATCATGCCGAGCGCATGATCGAAGCAGGCGCGGCCATCATCGACGTCGGTGGCGAATCCACACGGCCCGGTGCTGCGCCGGTCGCGGCCGATGAGGAAATTTGTCGAGTCATTCCGATCATCGAGGGGCTGGTCTCTCGTGGCGCTCGGGTGTCGGTGGATACCAGTAAACCCGAGGTCATACGGGCGGCACTCTCGGTGGGCGTGCATCTCATCAACGATGTTCGCGCCTTGCAAAGTCCGGGGGCGCTCGAGGCTTCAGCCGCAGGGTCCGCTGCGATCTGTCTCATGCACATGCAGGGCACTCCGGTCTCGATGCAGAAAGCGCCGGCCTATCAAGACGTCGTGATTGAGGTGACCGACTTTTTGAAGGCTCGAGTCGAGGCCTGCGTGGCGAGTGGGATCGACCGCAATCGCTTAGTGGTCGATCCTGGTTTCGGATTTGGCAAAACCCTCGACCACAATCTTGCGTTGCTGCGCGGTCTTCCGAAGATCGCTGCGGCCATCGGCCTGCCGATTTTGGCCGGTCTTTCGCGTAAATCGATGCTCTCTGAACTCACTGGACGCCCGGTGCACGAACGCCTGGCGGGTAGTCTCGCCCTCGCGTTCGCAGCGCTCGAGGGCGGAGCGCGTATCATTCGCTGTCACGACGTGGCGGAAACTTCTGACGTCGTCAAAGTTTGGGCTGCGGTGCGCGGCCGCGGAGGGGTGACGTGAGTAGGCAGTATTTCGGGACCGACGGTGTGCGCGGCAAGGTGGGCGAGCCCCCTCTGACCGTCGACTTCGTGCTGAATCTCGCGAGCGCAGCGGCTCGAGTGCTCGCCCCCGAAGGCGGCAGTGTGCTCATCGGCAAGGACACTCGGCTGTCGGGTTACATGTTCGAGGCTGCACTCGAAGCAGGCTTCGTCGCGGCCGGTGTCGATGCCATGCTCATCGGGCCACTGCCGACACCCGGTATCGCGTACATGACGCGTCACTTCGGCTGCAAGTTCGGCGTGGTCATCAGTGCCTCGCACAACCCTTACTACGACAACGGGATCAAATTTTTCGACGGACAGGGCAGTAAGCTTTCCGATGAAGATGAGATCCGCATCGAGGCGGAGCTCGCCAAACCGCCCGTCACTCGCGAATCGAAATTACTCGGTCGAGCCACTCGGGTCGACAAAACCCGCAAGGAATATCAAAACTTCTGCATCTCGACGATGCCTCGCGGAATCTCGCTCGAAGGCATGAAGATCGTGATCGATTGCGCGCATGGCGCTGGCTACAAGGTTGCGCCTCGTATTCTGGCAGACCTCGGTGCCGAGATCGTTCCGCTCGGGTGTTCCCCGAACGGTCGCAACATTAACCAAGGCTGCGGCTCGACCGCTCCAGAGTTATTGCAGCTGACGGTTCCGGGTGTTCGTGCAACCGTCGGTATCGCACTCGACGGTGATGGCGATCGACTCGTGATGGTCGATCATCTCGGGCGCAAGGTCGACGGCGATCAATTGCTCTATGTCATCGCGGCCCATCGACATGCGACAGGTCGATTGCAGGGGCCGGTCGTCGGCACCCTCATGACCAACTACGGACTCGAGCGAGCGCTGCGAGAGCGCGGTATCGAGTTCCATCGGGCAGCAGTGGGCGATCGGTACGTCCTGTCCAAGTTGCGCGAAACCGGAGGCGTGTTGGGCGGAGAAACGTCGGGTCATCTGCTGACACTCGACTACACCACGACGGGTGATGCCATGATCGCAGCGCTGCAAGTGCTCGCCATCATGCGCGAGACGGGTCGTCCGCTCGCGGAACTCACCGCCGATCTGACGCTGCTTCCGCAAACGCTCATCAACGTCAAAGTGGCTCGTCGGTTCAATCCGCTCGAAGTGCCCTCGGTACGATCGGTTCTCGAGAAGGTGGAGCAACAACTTTCGGGGCGCGGGCGCGCCGTGTTGCGCGCCTCGGGAACAGAACCCCTCATTCGCGTCATGATCGAGGCCGAAGATGGCGCGGAGGCCAAGGCGCTCGCCAACCAACTTGCCGAAGCCGTTCGCTCGGCTGCTCCATAACCCGTTTTCGGAGTCCTCAATGAATCGAACGCCGGTCGTCGCGGGCAATTGGAAGATGCACGGCTCGAGAGCCGCGAATGCATCCTTGGTTTCGGGGGTGCTGTCGGGTCTTGCGCCTCGAGCCGAGCGTGTGGCGGAGGTGGTGTTATGTCCGCCCTTCGTCTACCTCGCCGAGCTCGCCCAGCGGCTCGATCAGACGGGCGTCGGTCTCGGGGCTCAGGATGTGTGTGCGGAGGCCGGGCAGGGTGCCTTCACGGGTGAAGTGGCTGCACCGATGTTGCGCGAGGTGGGTTGCACCCACGTGATCATCGGCCATTCCGAGCGTCGTGCCCTGTATGCAGAAACAGACGAATTGGTCGGACGCAAGACGCTCACCGCCTTAGCGGCGGGGCTGACCCCCATCGTGTGCGTCGGGGAGTTGCTCGAAGAGCGAGACGCCGGTCGGACCCACGAGGTGGTCGGACGGCAGCTCGAGGCAGTTTTACGCGCCCTTCAGGCGGATCCGGGCGGTCTGGCAGGTCTCGCCCGATGCATCTTGGCGTACGAGCCGGTTTGGGCGATCGGCACAGGTCGAACGGCGACTCCGGAGCAGGCCCAAGATGTCCATGCCTTCATCCGTGGCCTGATCCAATCCCGGGATGCTAGAATTGGCGGCTCGGTCAGGGTCCTCTACGGAGGCAGCGTCAAACCCGGCAACGCCCGCGAGTTATTCGGGATGCCGGATGTCGATGGAGGTCTCATCGGTGGGGCCTCGCTCAAAGCCGAAGACTTCGTCGCGATTGTCGCGGCGACACAGTGAAGGATCGGAAAAGAATTTCATGTTGCTGACGGCGCTGACCATCATCCAGGTGTTTTCCTCGCTCGCGATCGTCGCGCTCGTGCTCTTGCAGCGCGGACGTGGCGCGGACGCGGGTGCGGGCTTTGGTGCGGGCGCATCGGGCAGTGTGTTCGGTGCTCGTGGCGCCACCACGGGGCTTTCGCGCGCGACTGCGGTTTTGGCCGCGGTGTTCATGATCAACAGCCTCGCGCTCGCGTGGCTGGGTACGCGACCGAACACAACTCAGACGGAGACCCTGCTCGGTGAGCAGGCTGCGCAGACCGCTCCGACGCCTGCTTCGGTGACGCCTTCGGCGCCCGTGGAACCGTCGGCTCCAGCGTCGACGACACCAGAGTCGACGACTCCGGCGCAGTAAGCATCGATCGTTATCGCGGACGTGGTGGAATTGGTAGACACACTAGCTTGAGGGGCTAGCGCCGCAAGGTATGGGAGTTCGAGTCTCCCCGTCCGCACCAAACTCGATCAACATCCTGTTACAATTCGCGCGCTTGAAGCACGGGGGTTACGTAACCGTAGGTTGCGTTCGTGCAAGGGCGTACTCGAATGCTGTCGAACTATCTGCCTGCACTCATCTTTCTTGGCGTGGCCTCGGGCCTCGCAGCCGTATTGCTGGTTCTCGGCAGCGGATTCGGTCGCTATTTCTCCCGCGCTCCCAAAGACGCCGAAAAATTATCAGCCTACGAGTGTGGCTTCGAGGCCTTCGAAGACACGCGCATGAAGTTCGATGTGCGCTACTACCTCGTCGCCATACTCTTCATCGTCTTCGATCTCGAGATCGCGTTCCTCTTTCCCTGGGCTGTTTCACTCGACTCGATCGGTGGATTCGGTCTGATCGCAATGGGCATCTTTCTCGCCATCTTGGTGGTGGGGTTCATTTACGAGTGGAAGAAAGGAGCGCTGGAGTGGGACTGACCGAAGAGGCGCCAGCCCACGAATTCGCCCAGCGCGGTTTCGTGACGACCCAGGTCGATAATCTCGTCAACTGGGCGCGAACGGGGTCACTCTGGCCGATGACTTTCGGCCTCGCCTGTTGCGCGGTCGAAATGATGCACGCGGGCGCGTCTCGCTACGATCTCGACCGTTTCGGCGTCGTGTTCCGTCCGAGTCCTCGTCAGTCCGACGTCATGATCGTCGCGGGCACGCTGGTCAACAAAATGGCTCCGGCGCTGCGGAAGGTATACGACCAGATGGCCGAGCCGCGTTGGGTGATTTCAATGGGTTCGTGTGCGAACGGTGGTGGGTACTATCACTACTCATACGCCGTCGTTCGGGGGTGCGATCGCATCGTGCCCGTTGATGTATACGTGCCGGGCTGTCCGCCCACGGCCGAGGCGCTGCTCTACGGCATCATCCAGCTCCAAAAGAAAATCGCTCGGACGAGCTCGGTGGTGAGCCCGTGACCGCATCGGCTTGGGAAGAGCTATTACCGACCGTATTCGGAGATTCGGCGCGTCGCGTCGCATCGCTTCCCGATGAAGTCACGATCGAGTGCGATGCGCCGCAACTTTTAGCCGTCGCGACGGCGCTGCGAGATCATCCGCAACTCGGCTTCGACACGCTCGTCGATCTCTGTGGCGTCGACTACCTCCATTACGGTCGATCCGAGTGGAAGACTTTTTCGGCCACGGGCTCGGGTTTCTCGCGGGGCGTTGATCGAAAAGCTGTGCAAGAGGGTTGCGAGCCCGGGCGCCGTTTTGCCGTCGTGACGCACTTGTTGTCGGTCAAGTTCAATCGCCGACTGCGTCTTCGCGTGTTTTGTCACGATAACGACGAGCCGATGGTCGACTCGCTCGTGAGTATCTGGGCATCAGCGAACTGGTTCGAGCGCGAGGCGTTCGACCTTTTTGGCATTCTTTTTAAGGGGCATCCGGATCTGCGTCGCATCCTCACCGACTACGGTTTCATCGGTCATCCGTTCCGCAAAGATTTCCCGCTCATCGGCAATGTCGAGGTGCGATACGACCCGCAAAAGCAACGGGTGGTTTACGAGCCGGTGAGTATCGAGCCGCGTACGCTCGTTCCGCGCGTCATTCGGCATGACAATCGATACGACCCGGCGCTGATTGGCCGTCCAGAAAGCGACGCGAAGGCAGCGGGCTGACGCCATGGCCGAGATCCAGTCTTACACCATGAATTTCGGGCCGCAGCATCCTGCTGCGCACGGCGTGCTCCGACTCGTTCTCGAGCTCGACGGTGAGGTGATTCAAAAAGCCGATCCGCACATCGGCCTGCTGCACCGGGCCACGGAGAAACTCGCGGAGTCGAAACCTTTCAACCAGTCGATCGGCTACATGGATCGACTCGATTACGTGTCCATGATGTGTAACGAGCACGCCTATGTGCTCGCGATCGAGCGGTTGGTCGGCGTCACGCCGCCGATCCGCGCTCAGTACATCCGCGTGATGTTCGATGAAATCACGCGCATCTTGAATCACCTGATGTGGCTCGGGGCGCATGGTCTCGACATCGGCGCGATGACCGTCTTCCTGTTGGCTTTCAAAGAGCGCGAAGACCTGATGGATTGCTACGAGGCCGTCTCGGGCACGCGCATGCACGCCACTTACTATCGTCCGGGCGGCGTGCATCGCGATCTGCCGCAAGACATGCCGCGTTACCAGGCGTCGCGCTGGCGCACTCAAAAAGAAGCCGATCGGCTTAACGAGGCGCGTAGCGCGGGCATGCTGGGTTTCATCGAAGAGTTCACCAAGCGTTTCCCGAAAGCGATCGACGAATACGAGACTCTGCTCACCGATAACCGCATCTGGAAACAGCGCACCGTCAACATCGGCGTCGTCAGTCCGGAGAGGGCGATGCAACTCGGATTTTCGGGGCCGATGCTGCGCGGATCCGGCATTGCTTGGGACCTTCGCAAGAAGCAGCCCTACGAGGTCTACGACAAGCTCGACTTCGACATTCCCGTGGGCAAGAACGGGGACTGTTACGACCGTTATCTCGTTCGTATCGAGGAATTGCGTCAGTCGAATCGCATCGTGGCGCAGTGTGTCGAGTGGTTGAAGCGCAACCCGGGTCCTGTGATGTTGGCGGATGCGAAAGTCCGACCGCCACGTCGTGAAGACATGAAGGGCGACATGGAGTCGCTCATTCATCACTTCAAGCTGATGACCGAAGGCTATTGCGTTCCGGAAGGTGAGACCTACGCAGCCGTCGAAGCGCCCAAGGGCGAGTTCGGTATTTATTTGGTCAGCGACGGGGCGAACAAGCCCTATCGTCTCAAGTGCCGCGCCCCAGGGTTCTCGCATCTTGCCTCGCTCGAGGAGATGGTCACGGGCCATATGCTGGCCGACGTCGTCGCCGTCATTGGTACGCAGGATATTGTCTTCGGAGAGATCGATCGATGAGCCTTTCGACGAATCGGGTGCCGACGAGTGATGGGCAATTCTTCGAGCCGGGAAACGGTGAAAAGGTCGCGCTACTCACGGAGCACACCCGTCACGAAATCGACGGTTGGATCTCTCGATTTCCGGCGGGTCGGCAACGCTCGGCGACCTTGTCCGCGCTGCGTTTCGTGCAGGAGCAAAACAACGGCTTCCTGACGCCCGAGCTCATGGATGCGGTGGCGGAGTACCTCAAGCTCCCTTCGATTCAGGTGTACGAGGTTGCCACGTTCTATTCGATGTTCGAAACGCACCCATGCGGTCGTCATCACGTGAGCGTGTGTACGAACATCAGTTGTTGGCTCAATGGCGCAGAAGACATTCTCGCGCATTGCGAGCGCAAGCTCGGCATCAAGGTCGGTGAGAGCACTTCAGATCAAAGAATTTTCCTCAAAAAGGAAGAGGAGTGCCTCGCAGCCTGCACTGGGGCACCCATGATGATGGTCGATCACGTTTTTCACGAGCATCTGACGCCGGCGAAGGTCGACGAGATTCTCGATGGTCTCAAGTGAGTCACTCGGCATGAGCAACGCATCAGAAACTTGGCGTGACCGAATGAACCTCGTGGTGTTCGAGCCGCTCGCGAGAGAGCGCTCCTGGACACTCGAGAGCTATCTCAAAATCGGCGGCTACTCGTCGTGGAAAAAAATCCTCGCCGGTGAGTTGACGCGTGAGCAAGTCATCGACGCCGTCAAGGCGAGCGGTCTTCGTGGGCGCGGCGGCGCTGGGTTTCCGACCGGCACCAAGTGGAGCTTCATGCCGCGCAATGCGCCGATTCAGAAGTATGCCGTCTGCAACTCTGACGAGAGTGAGCCGGGTACCTGTCACGATCGAGACATCCTTCGTTTCAACCCTCACTCGCTCGTGGAGGGCATGGCCATCGGCGGTTATGCGATGGGTGCGACGGTGGGCTACAACTATATTCGCGGTGAGTTTTTGGGTGAGCCTGTTCCGCGTTTCGAAGCTGCGGTCAAAGAAGCGTACGCCGCAGGTTTGCTCGGCAAAAACGTGCAGGGCTCGGGAATCGACTTCGATCTATTCACCTTCGTGGGCGCGGGCGCCTATATCTGCGGTGAAGAGACGGCCTTGCTCGAGTCGCTCGAAGGCAAGCAGGGCAAACCGCGTTTCAAGCCGCCGTTTCCTGCGGCGTTCGGGCTCTACGGTAAGCCCACGACGATTAACAACACTCAGAGCTACGCGTCGGTACCGACGATCTTGCGTAAGGGCCCCGAGTGGTTCGCCAAACTCGGCACCACGAACGCGGGCGGTACGGTGATTTTCTCCGTGTCGGGACACGTCGAGAAGCCCGGCAACTACGAGTTGCCTTTGGGTATACCGTTTCGTGACCTGCTCGAAATTGCCGGTGGCGTAAGAGGCGGTCGAAAGCTGAAGGCCGTGATTCCCGGCGGTTCCTCCGTCAAGGTGGTCCCGGCGGACGTGATGATGGGCGTGAATATGGACTACGACTCGCTGAGGGGCGTGGGGTCCTCGGTGGGGTCGGCAGCGGTCATTGTCATGGACGAGACCACCTGCATGGTTCGAGCCCTCGAACGTATTTCGCGCTTCTACAAATCTGAGTCTTGCGGTCAGTGCACGCCTTGCCGAGAGGGCACGGGCTGGCTCAACCGCGTGCTCAAACGAATCATCGCGGGGCAGGGTCGTATGGACGACCTTCAGTTGCTCGTCGATGTGGCCAACCGAATCGAGGGTCACACGATTTGCGCGCTGGGTGATGCGGCTGCGTGGCCGGTGCAGAGCTTCGTTCAAAAATTCCGCCACGAGTTCGAATACATGATTCAGCACGGGGGACGCAGCCTCGTCGATGGACAACGGGAGGCGGCTTAAGCCGCACGCATCAGGACATGGCAGCGAATCCGCAAGACGATCTGATCAACGTCGAAGTTGACGGCACTCCCGTCAAAGCCCGGAAGGGCGCGATGATCATCCACGTCACCGATCAGCACGGCGCTTACGTGCCGCGCTTCTGCTATCACGACAAGCTCCCGGTCGCAGCCAATTGCCGCATGTGCCTCGTGGAAGTCGAGAAGGCTCCGAAGCCATTGCCCGCGTGCGCCACACCCGTGGCCGAGGGCATGAAGATCTTCACCCGCTCGAAGGCCGCGATCGGCGCGCAGAAGGCGACGATGGAGTTCTTGCTCATCAATCACCCGCTTGATTGTCCGATTTGCGATCAGGGCGGCGAGTGCGAGCTACAAGATCTCGCCCTTGGGTTCGGCCGCGATATTTCGCGCTTCACTGAGCGAAAGCGTGTCGTCAAAGATAAAAATCTAGGCCCGCTCGTCTCGACCGACATGACCCGCTGTATCCACTGCACGCGCTGCGTGCGATTCGGGCAGGACATCGCGGGCATTCCCGAACTTGGAACGACCGGGCGCGGCGAGAATATGGAGATCGGCACCTGGATCGAGCGCAGTGTCGATCACGAGTTGTCGGGCAATATCATCGATCTTTGTCCGGTCGGTGCGCTCAACTCTAAGCCGTTCCGGTATCAGGGCCGATCCTGGGAGATGACTCAGATACCGTTTGTGTCGCCGCACGACGGTATTGGCTCGAACCTGTTCGGGCATGTGCTTCGCGGAAAATTGAAGCGCGTAGTGCCACGCGCCAACGATGACATTAACGAAACTTGGATCGCCGATCGCGACCGTTTCAGCTATGAAGGCCTGCACTCCGATGATCGGCTCACGAAGCCGATGCTTCGCGAGGGCGCGATCTGGCGTGAAGTCGAATGGGATGAGGCGCTATCGGCGGCGGCGCGTGGTTTGCGTGCTTCGGGCGCTTCGATCGGCACCTTGGTGCACCCCTCGAGCACCATTGAAGAGATGTATCTTGCGGCGCGTCTCACGCGCGGTCTCGGTTCTTCAAACGTCGATCATCGGCTTCGAACACGCGACTTCCGTGATCGCTCAGCAGATCCGGTACGTCCGTCCCTGGGTTCGTCTCTGGCAGACGTCGAGACCCGGTCGGGCGTGCTCGTCATCGGATCGAACCTTCGGTCAGAAATGCCGCTGCTCGCGCATCGACTTCGCAAGGCTGTCGTGCGATCGCAGGCGAAGGTCGCCTTCGTCGATTCGCGTGCGCGAGAATATCGATTCCCGGTCGAGACGCAGATTGCTCGAGTGCCGTCCGAATGGGTGCACGAACTGGCTGGAATTCTCGCCGCCACCTGCGAGGTCACCGGTTCACAACCGGGGGCGACTTACGCCGCATTGTTACGCGGTGTGAGCCCGACCGACGCCCAACGCGCTGCGGCGAGAGCTCTGTGTCACGGAAACTCTCGCGCCGTGTGGCTTGGAGCGATGGCGCTTCGACACCCCGCTGCGGTCGATCTTCGATCGATCGCGTGCGAGATCGCCCGAATGAGTGGAGCGACATTCGGACTGCTCGCAGAGGGGGCCAACGCCGCCGGCGCGTGGCTGGCCGGGGCTGTGCCCCATCGTCAGGCGGGTGGAGTCGCGGTCTCCGATTCGTCGGGCCTCGATGCGTGCGGCATGCTCGAGACGCCACAACGCGCCTATCTGTTAGTGGGTGCCATCGAGCCGTCGGCCGATATGGCTGATCCTGCGCTCGCAGAGCGAGCCCTCAGTTCTGCCGCGTGCGTCATCTGCGTGACTCCCTTCGTCACCGACGAAATCAAAAAATTCGCCCATGTGTTGCTGCCCATGGGAAGTTTTGCCGAGACGTCTGGGACGTATGTCAATCTCGAGGGTCGTTGGCAGAGTCAGACGGGGCTTTCGAAGTCGCCCGGCGAAGCGCGTCCGGGTTGGAAGATTCTTCGGGTACTCGGCAATCAATTGGAACTCTCGGGTTTCGATTATCAAAGTTCCGAAGATCTTCGCGAAGAGCTCTCGGGAGTCATCACGGAGCGCGCCGGCGCGGCGGTCTCACTCGCGCTCGTCACGCATCATGTGCCGGCGATCGCTGCGATTGCCGCATCGGCTGATCTCGACCTCGGTTCGCTGGATGTCCCGATGTATGACATCGATGCCGTGTTGCGTCGCAGTCCCGCGCTACAGCAGACGGCGATTGCGAAGGCGGCCAAAGCGGGGAGAGCAGTTTGATGTCCGAGTTCCTCGCCGTGTGGTCGTCACTACCTGAGTACATCCGGACGTCGGTCTGGATTCTCATCGTCACGGTGGCGGTCATTCTGTCGGTGGCGTTCACAACGCTGTGGGAACGCAAGTTCATCGGCTGGATCCAGCTTCGAAAGGGTCCAAATAGAGTCGGGAGCTTTTTTGGGCTGGTCCCAGGCATCTTTCAGCCCTTCGCCGATGTCATCAAGCTGTTGCTCAAAGAAGTCGTCGTTCCGTCGGCCTCCAATAAATGGTTGTTCCGGGTGGCGCCCGCCATCACGCTGATTCCTGCCTTCGCCGCCTGGGCGGTGATGCCGCTCGACCCTAACCTCGTCATCGCCGATATCGATGCGGGCTTGCTATACATCCTTTCGCTGACCTCCGTCGGCGTATACGGCGTCATCCTCGCGGGTTGGGCAGCCAACTCCAAATATGCGTTCCTCGGCGCCATGCGCTCGGCCGCGCAAGTCGTGGCGTATGAAATCGCGATGGGTTTCGCGCTCGTCGGCGTCGTCATGGCGGCGGGCACCTTGAACCTTGGCGATATCGTTCGAGCGCAGCAGGGCGGGCTCGGCAACTGGTTCTTTATCTGGTTGTTTCCGCTCTTCGTCGTGTACGTGATCGCCGGTGTCGCTGAGACAAACCGCGCACCGTTCGACGTCGCCGAGGGTGAGTCCGAAATCGTTGCTGGCTTTCACGTTGAATATTCGGGGATCGCGTTCGCGCTGTTCTTCTTGGCGGAATACGCCAACATGATTTTGATTTCTGCACTCACCGCGGTGTTTTTTCTCGGTGGTTGGTTGAGTCCCTTCGACGGACTCTTGGCCGCCGATCATCCGCTCGCAGTGCCTGGCTTCCACTGGCTGTTCCTGAAACTGTTTTTCTTCCTCACTTGTTTCATGTGGTACCGCGCGACTTTTCCTCGCTATCGCTACGACCAAATCATGCGCCTCGGCTGGAAGGTTCTGATTCCGGTGACGCTGGTGTGGATCACGGTGGAGGGGGTCATGGTTTGGTTTGGCGTCGGACCCTGGAGCCGCTGATATGGCATTGCGCAGTATCGCCAAGACGTTTTTGCTCACCGAGTTGCTCGCCGGCATGTCGCTGACGGCGCGGACGTTGTTTCGTAAAAAAGTCACGGTCAACTATCCGGAAGAGAAGACGCCGCAGTCACCGCGATTTCGCGGCTTGCATGCGCTGCGTCGGTACGCGAACGGTGAAGAACGCTGCATCGCGTGCAAGTTGTGCGAGGCCGTGTGCCCCGCGCTCGCCATCACCATCGAATCGGACGTGTCAGCCGATGGCACGCGACGCACGACGCGTTATGACATCGACCTGTTTAAGTGCATCTATTGCGGTTTTTGCGAAGAGGCGTGTCCGGTCGATGCCATCGTCGAAACCCGCATTCATGAGTACCACATGGAAAATCGTGGTGAGAACATCATGACCAAGGACAAGCTGCTCGCCGTGGGCGATCGGTACGCTGCGCTCATTGCCGCCGATAAAGCGGCCGACGCGCGCTACCGGTAAGCGCGGTGAAATCGGGGAGGAATTCGGGTGTTCGTTGATCTGCTCTTCTACGGTTTCTCGACGATCCTGCTCGCCGCAGCGCTCGGCGTGATCATCAGTCGCAACCCGGTGTACTCGGCCTTGTGTCTCGTTCTGGCGTTCTTCACGAGCGCAGCCCTTTGGCTGTTGATCGAGGCGGAGTTCTTGGCCATCGTGCTGGTGCTCGTCTACGTGGGCGCGGTGATGGTGCTTTTTCTCTTTGTCGTGATGATGCTCGATATCAACGTAGAAGAGGTCAAACGAGGGTTCACACGCTATGCGTGGCTCGGTTGGGTCGTCTCGCTCATTGTGATTGGGCAAATGATCACCGTGTTCTATGCCAAAGACTTTGGCATCGATGCAACGATCGGACCGGTACGCAATCCGGTCGATCACAGCAACACGCGTGAGCTCGGAGAAGTTCTTTATACCCAATACGTCTATCCCTTCGAACTCGCCGCCGTGCTGCTGCTGGTGGCCATCGTGGCGGCGATCGCCCTCACGATGCGTCGGCGCCCTGGTCTCAAGCCTCAAGATGTGGCGAAGCAAGTTGCCGTTCGTCGTGAAGATCGGGTGCGACTCGTCAAGGATGTCACCCGCGAGGGCGGGGAGGGTCCGCGATGATCACGCTGCAGCACATGATGACGCTCTCCGGCATCTTGTTCGCGCTATCGGTGGCGGGCATTTTCCTCAATCGTAAGAACGTCATTTTGCTGCTGATGTGCATCGAGTTGATGTTGCTCGCCGTCAACTTCAGTTTCGTATCGTTCTCGCGTTTTCTCGGCGACCTCGATGGTCAGGTGTTCGTCTTCTTTGTGCTGACGGTCGCTGCGGCGGAGTCGGCGATCGGGCTTGCGATCCTCGTGGTGCTGTTCCGCGAGCGTCGCAGCATCAACGTCGAAGATCTCGACACCATGAAGGGATGAGTAGGGAATGGGTGACGTGAGCTCTACTTTGGTGTCGATGGATCCGCGGACGCTTCTGGCCATTCCGCTGCTACCGCTTGCGGCAGCCATCGTGGCGGGACTTTTCGGCAGATTCATTGGGCGGACGGCCTCCCATGTGATCACGATCGCGGCAGTGGGCGCGAGTTTCGTGTTGTCGGCGCGCATCGCCTGGCAACTCGTGACCGGCGAAGTCGGAATCTTCAACGAGTCGGTCTATACCTGGCTCTTGAGTGATGGAATCCGGATGGAAGTCGGCTTTCTGGTCGATCATCTGTCGGTACTCATGATGTGTGTTGTGACGTTCGTGTCCTTCTGCGTGCACGTCTACACCATCGGGTACATGCACGATGACCCCGGCTACCAGCGGTTCTTCTCGTACATCTCGCTGTTCACGTTCGCGATGCTGATGCTCGTGATGTCGAACAATTTCATGCAGTTGTTCTTCGGTTGGGAAGCCGTCGGCGTCGTGTCTTATCTGCTCATCGGTTTCTGGTACACGAAGCCGAGCGCGATCTTTGCGAATCTCAAAGCGTTCCTCGTCAATCGCGTCGGCGATTTCGGGTTTGTGCTCGGTATCGCAGCGGTCGTTTACTACACCGGATCCCTCGATTATCGCGATGCTTTCGCGGCGGCGCCCGCGTTCGCGGAAGTGGGTTACGCGCTAACGGACACTTGGACGGTATCGGCCATCACGCTCATTTGCGTCTTGTTGTTCATCGGCGCAATGGGTAAGTCGGCGCAGGTGCCGTTGCACGTATGGTTGCCCGACTCGATGGAAGG
>JAFMKA010000084.1 GCA_017853175.1 Steroidobacteraceae bacterium
ACTTGCGGGATGAGCATCGTGACGGGTTGGCCCAGCATCGCCGCTTCGGCCTCGATGCCGCCCACGCCCCAGCCGAGCACGCCGAGACCGTTGATCATCGTAGTGTGAGAGTCGGTGCCAACCAGAGTGTCGGGATAGGCCTGCGGGCGAGCCCCGTCGGCATTTTCGAAAACGACCCGACCGAGGTACTCAAGGTTGACTTGGTGGACGATACCCGTGTTCGGCGGCACCACTTTGAAATTGCGGAATGCCGTTTGTCCCCAGCGTAGGAACGAGTAACGCTCGCCGTTTCGTTCAAATTCGATCTTGGTGTTTTTGGCCAAGGCGTCGTCTGTGCCGTAATGATCGACCTGCACGGAGTGATCGATGACCAGTTCTGCGGGCGCTAGCGGATTGACGCGCTGCGGATCACCGCCGAGTTTTTTGATGGCCTCGCGCATCGCAGCGAGATCGACCACGCAGGGAACTCCCGTGAAGTCCTGCATGATCACGCGTGCCGGCGTGAAGGAGATTTCGTGATCGGGCGTGGACTTGGCGTTCCAGTCGAGCAAGGCATCGATATCGCGTCGCGTGACGTTGACGCCGTCTTCGAAGCGCAGCAGATTCTCGAGGAGGATCTTGAGCGAGTAGGGAAGTCGAGCCACCTTGTCTTTCGGTAGAGCCGCGAGACTCCAGATGTCGTAGGACTTCGAGCCCACGTTGAGCGTGGTGCGACTCTTGTAACTGTCGGTCATGAGAACCCCCGGTCGAGAACCGTAAACAGGCTGTAAAACGGGCGCGAATTATAGCTGCCCGCGTGGAGGTTTGCTCCGTGACGGAGCGAGACCGGCTAATTCGCCGTGGACTCGATTACCGCGCCGCCCAGACACCGCGTATCGGAGTACAAAACGGCAAATTGTCCGGGCGTGACGGCGCGCTGCGCGTCTTGGCACTCGATCTGAAGTCCCCCATGGTCCAGCGGCGACACCCGGCAACGCTGATCCGATTGTCGGTAGCGCAGCTTCACGCCGGCCTCGAAAGGGTGCGACGGCGTATCAATCAGCCAATGCGCCAACCCGGTCGTGACTGTTTTCGACAACATCAAGGGGTGGTCGTGTCCTTGAACGACGATCAGGGCGTTGCGTTTGAGGTCTTTGCGGGCCACGTACCACGCCGCTTCGGCGTGTCCGGCTCGGCCACCGATCTCGAGCCCGCCACGCTGGCCTAGCGTGTAGAAGGCGAGCCCGTGGTGAGTGCCGAGCGTTTCGCCCGCTGAAGTGAGGATCGGCCCCGGCGTATCGGCGATGTACTGATTGAGAAACTCGCGAAAGGGGCGCTCGCCAATGAAGCAGATGCCGGTGCTGTCAGGTTTATCGTGGACAGGAAGTCCCGCAGATCGAGCCCGTTCACGTACTTCGAGTTTCGTGAGTTCCCCTAGCGGAAACATCGCAGCTTCGAGTTGGGCGCGCTCGAGCGAATGAAGGAAGTAGGACTGATCTTTGGTGCTGTCGGTGGCTTTGTGAAGTTCGACGCCACTCGGTCCTTCGATGCGACGTGCGTAGTGACCGGTCGCAAAATGCGTACCGCCGAGACGACGAACGTGTTCGAGACATACGCCGAACTTGATCTCGCGATTGCAGAGTACATCGGGATTCGGCGTTCGACCGGCGCGGTATTCCGTCAAAAAATAATCGAACACCCGTTGCCGGTATTCCGCAGCAAAGTCGACTCGGTGAAGGGGGATGCGCAGTTCGCGACAGACAGCCAAGGCGTCCTGATAATCCGCCGAGATCGTGCAGTAGGCGTCGTCTTCTTCCCAGTTGGCCATGAACAGGCCTTCGATCTCGAGCCCCTGTTGCCGCAACAGCAGCGCGGCCACAGCCGAATCGACTCCGCCAGAGAGACCTACGACGATCACCTTGGGTGCCCACCCATTTTCACGAGGGCGACCGCGACTCAGTCGCGAGCTCTGGTCTCGTGGTTTGCGAGAACGGACGCCAGACCGACATAGGCTTCGGGCCGCAGGGCGGCGAGCCGCGTTTTCTCGCTCGCCGGTAATGGCAATTTCGCAACGAAATCGAGATAGGCCGGACCGTCGATTTTGCGACCACGTGTGAAATCTTTGAGGAGTTCGTAACCGTTCGGTACGCCTGCGGCTCGGAGGGCCGTCTGAACCGCCTCGCCAAGTACTTCCCACGCGTGTTCGAGATCAGCCGCGATTCGTGGAGGGTCTGCATCGATCTTGCCGAGTCCGCGTTGCAACGCTCTCCAGGCGATGAGAACATGCCCGAGTGCGACGCCGACATTGCGAAGAACGGTCGAGTCCGTGAGGTCGCGCTGCCAGCGCGAGATCGGAAGTTTTTCCGAAAAATGCCGCAGCAGCGCGTTGGCCATGCCAAGGTTACCCTCGGCGTTTTCAAAATCGATTGGATTCACCTTGTGCGGCATCGTTGAGGAGCCCACTTCGCCCGCGACGGCGCGCTGCTTGAGGTAACCGAGGCTGATGTATCCCCAGGTGTCACGACAGAGGTCGATGACAATGACGTTGGTCGCCGCTACGGCGTCGCAGTACTCGGCGATCCAGTCGTGCGGCTCAATTTGTGTCGTGAGCGAATTAACCTCGAGACCCAAGGACTGAATAAACCGGTTGGAGATCCCAGCCCAGTCCGCCGACGGCAGTGCGGCGACGTGAGCGTTGAAGTTTCCTACGGCGCCATTCCACTTGCCGAGGATGCTCACGTTACGCCAACGATCGATGGCGCGGTCGAGTCGGGCGATCACGTTGGCGAATTCTTTGCCGAGGGTGGTCGGGCTTGCCGTCTGTCCGTGCGTTCGCGAGAGCATGGGCAGTGTTGCGTAGCGGTCTGCGAGATCACGCAGCGCTGATCGCGCGGGCGACCACTCTGCCAGCATCGCGATACGAGCCGAATGCAGCATGCGCGCATAAGCGAGGTTATTGATGTCCTCAGACGTGCAGCCGAAGTGCACGAGCTCAAGCGCGGCGGCGGAGGCGCCAGCGGCGCTCAATTGCTCGCGAACGTAGTACTCGACGGCCTTTACGTCGTGGTTGGTCCGTTGTTCGATCTTTTTGACGGCTTGGGCTGCATCGTCGGGCGGTTGAGAGGCCAATTGCCGGGCGGTCGCCAGCACTTTTTCCGGAAGGGTCGACGCGGCCTCGAGGCCAGGAGGTTTCTCGCGGTGCAAGGCGAGCAGCCATTCGGCTTCGATGCGAATGCGCTCTCGGATCAGGGCGGACTCTGAAAGATGGGGTCGAAGGACTGCCGCGCTGCTCGCGTAGCGGCCATCGATGGGAGAAAGGGCGTCGAGAGGGTCAAGCGCCATGCAGAGCTCGGTACGCTGAAAATGATAGGATGCAAATCATACCCCATGCCTGACACCGCCCACGTTTTCTCCGGTTTTCCCGATCTAAAGTCGACCCTCCGATCGAGGTTGCTTTCGAGCCCCTGCCATGCGCCCGCCAATGACTGGCGTCTGGGAGAAGTGTCCGAATCTCGCAAGCGACGACTGCGGAAGTTTTTCCCTGAGCACCCGACGCCCGCAGCCGTTTTGGTGCCGCTCGTCGATCGCGGCGACGATCTGGGCATTTTGTTGACCGTGCGGTCTTCAGAGCTCAAGCATCACGCCGGGCAGATCAGTTTTCCCGGCGGTCGCATTGAAGTCGACGACACCGATCCGCTCTGTGCGGCCTTGCGTGAGACCAGGGAGGAAATCGGTCTCAGTGCCGATCGAATCGAAGTGGCCGGCTATCTGCCCGATCATCTCGTGATCACCGGATATCGCGTCACGCCGGTGGTGGGTTTCGTTCATCCCGATTTCACGGTCGTGCCCGACCCGACCGAGGTCGTCGAGGTGTTCGAAATGCCCTTGTCGTTCGTACTCGATGAGCGAAATCACGTTCCTGCGGTTCGGCACTTCGAAGGTGAGGACGTCCATTTCATTGATTTCCCCTACGGTCGTCACACGATCTGGGGTGCGACGGCCGGAATGCTCATGACGTTATACCGCACCCTTCGCGGCGAGCCGGCCTGAGGCTCGGCAGTCGATGAATCCATCCATCAGTCGTTTGCTCGAAATCATGCGAGCTCTGCGCGATCCCCAGTCGGGGTGTGCCTGGGATCGCGAGCAAACACTCGAGAGCATCGTCCCCCACACCTTAGAAGAAGCCTATGAGGTAGCCGAGGCAATCGGCAGTGGTGAGAGCGATCGAATTCGCGATGAGCTCGGCGATCTGCTCTTTCAGGTGGTGTTTCTCTCTCGAATCGCGGAGGAGCGAGGGCTCTTCAACTTCGACGATGTCGCGCGAGGCATCGCCGATAAGTTGGTTCGACGACATCCTCACGTGTTCAAGGAGCGCGAGGGACTCAGCGCCGAAGAGCAGACTCGGGCCTGGGAGGCTTTCAAGGCCGAGGAGCGCTTGGCGTCGGGTGATAAGGGCGTTCTCGACGGAGTCGCGCGCTCGTTACCTGCGCTGACTCGTGCGGTGAAACTCGGCAAGCGGGCGGCTCGCGTCAATTTCGATTGGCCCGATGCCTCCGGTATGCGGATCAAACTCGACGAAGAACTCGCAGAGTTCGAGGCAACGCTGTCGGAGAAGGAAGGGATCGATCGGCAGCACGATGAGCTCGGTGATCTGCTGTTCGTCATCGCCAACTGGGCACGACATCTTCGGCTTGACCCTGAGGCGGCTTTGCGCGGATCAAATCAAAAATTTGAACGGCGTTTCGCCCTCATGGAGCGACTCGCGGCGGCTGCAGGAACATCGCTTCTCGACCTCGATCTCGACGCCTGGGAGCGCCTATGGCAGCAGGCGAAGGCCGCGGAGCGATCACGGGAGACGTAAAAACCCCTATTTTCGTCGGGTTTGGCTTCGGCACGCGCTAGAATGCCGAACGATGAAAACGCCTGATCACCAATCCTGGAATCCCACCAGTTGGCAAACCCGACCCGCGCAGCAGCAGCCGGTCTACCGCGATGCAGCCGCTCTCGCCGACGCCGTGGCGAAACTCTCTCGTTTGCCGCCGATCGTCGTCTCTTGGGAAATCGAGCGATTACGCGAGGAGCTTGCGGCCGCACAGCGAGGAGAGCGCTTTCTCCTGCAGGGCGGCGATTGCGCCGAGAATTTCGACGATTGTGAATCGGGCGCGATCACCAAGCGACTTAAGATTTTGTTGCAGATGAGTCTCGTGTTGACCCACGGCCTCAAGAA
>JAFMKA010000085.1 GCA_017853175.1 Steroidobacteraceae bacterium
TCGGCGGGTTCTACGGACTTTGGCTCGGCGACGTCTTCTTCGGCGAGTCGATGTTCAGTCGCGAACCGGATGCCTCCAAGGTGGCGCTTTCGGCGTTGGTGCGCCGCAGTACCGCACTCGGATTGCAGCTCATCGACTGCCAAATGCCCTCGAGGCACCTCTCTTCGCTTGGCAGCAGAGCGATCCCGAGAAGCGAATTTCTCCGTTTGATTGATTCGGCGGGGGCATTTCGGCAGAATCCCCGCTCCTTTTAGCCACGATGCGCAGGACCTGATGTCGAAAGAAGACGCGATTCAGATGGACGGAGAAGTGGTCGACACCCTCCCCAACACCACGTTTCGCGTGAAATTGAGCAACGGTCACATCGTGACGGCTCATATTTCCGGAAAGATGCGCAAGAACTATATCCGCATCCTCACCGGCGACACGGTCACCGTCGAGCTCACACCTTACGACCTCACCAAAGGCCGCATCGTCTACCGCGGTCGCTGAGCACCATCGCGCTCGTCACTCGACGAGCGCCGGCTCCTCGTTCGGGATGCACTCGAGATCGAGTCCCGAGCCGTCTTTTTTCACACTCGCCCGCACCGTACCGCCTCCGACGAGTTTGCCGAACAGCAACTCTTCGGCGAGCGGACGCTTGATGTGTTCCTGAATGACTCGTGCCATGGGTCGTGCACCCATCTTCGGGTCGTAGCCAGTTTTTGCGATCCAACGTCGCGCCTCGTCGTCGAGCTGCAGCGATACGCGCTTACCCTCGAGCTGAGTTTCGATCTCGACGAGCAGCTTCTCGACCACACGCTCGATGGTCGCCTCGTCGAGTCCGCCGAACTGGATAACGGCATCGAGACGATTGCGGAACTCGGGCGAGAACATTTTTTTGATCGCCTCCATGCCATCGCTCGCGTTGTCGGAGAGCGTGAAGCCGATGGACGAACGAGCCATGTCTGCCGCACCGGCGTTGGTCGTCATGACGATGATGACGTGACGGAAATCGGCCTTGCGACCGTTGTTATCGGTCAAGGTGCCGTGATCCATCACCTGCAACAGCAAATTGAACACATCCGGATGGGCCTTCTCGATTTCATCGAGCAGCAACACGGCATGCGGATGCTTCGCGACGGCCTCGGTGAGCAAACCACCCTGATCGAAGCCGACATAGCCCGGCGGCGCACCAATGAGACGCGAGACGGTGTGACGCTCCATGTACTCGGACATGTCGAAGCGGATGAATTCGATGCCGAGCGCGATCGCGAGTTGTCGCGTCACTTCGGTCTTGCCGACGCCCGTGGGTCCGGCGAACAGGAAACTACCGACGGGTTTACGCGAATCGCCAAGACCCGACCGCGCCATCTTGATGGCCGATGATAGCGTCTCGACGGCTTTGTCCTGACCGAAAATGACGAGCTTGAGATTACGCTCGAGATTACGAAGGACTTCTTTGTCGTTACTCGACACGGTCTTGGGCGGAATACGTGCGATCCGTGCGACCACCTCTTCGATGTGATGAACATCGACCTCCGTCTCACGCTCGGCTTCGGGCTTCAAGCGTAGACGGGCACCGGCTTCGTCGATCACATCGATCGCTTTATCTGGCAGGTGGCGTTCGTTGATATGCCGCGCGGAGAGCTCGGCGGCCGCCTTGAGGGCGGCATCGGTGTACTTGACCTGGTGATGCTCCTCGAAGCGACTGCGCAGGCCTTTCAGAATTTCGATGGTCTCGGGCACCGTCGGCTCGACCACGTCGATCTTCTGGAAGCGACGCGCCAGCGCATGGTCTTTCTCGAAGATGCCGCGATACTCGGAATAAGTCGTCGAGCCGATGCAGCGCAATTCACCGTTGGAGAGCACGGGCTTGATGAGGTTCGAGGCATCCATGACGCCGCCCGAGGCTGCACCGGCGCCGATGACGGTATGAATCTCGTCGATGAACAGCACGGCACCCGGTTGCTTTCTGAGATCTGCGAGCACTGCTTTGAGTCGCTTCTCGAAGTCGCCGCGATATTTCGTGCCCGCAATCAGCGAGCCCATATCGAGCGAATAAATGACGCAGTCGGCGAGCACCTCCGGCACCTGCCCCTCGACGATGCGCCGAGCCAAGCCTTCGGCGATGGCTGTCTTGCCCACACCGGCTTCACCCACATAGAGCGGATTGTTCTTACGTCGGCGGCAAAGAATTTCGATGGTGCGCTCGACTTCCATCTGACGACCGATGAGCGGATCGATGCGACCCTCTTCGGCGAGCTTGTTGAGATTGGACGCGTACTTCTCGAGCGCTCCGCCGCCGTCCGCTTCAGCCGTCGACTGCGAGGCCGCCGGTTCGTCTTTGGTCTCAGCGCGCTCATCGGCGATCTTGGACATCCCATGAGAGATGTAGTTGACGACATCGAGTCGCGCGACATCCTGCCGATTGAGCAGAAACACCGCGTGACTCTGCTTTTCGCTAAAGATGGCGACGAGCACGTTGGCGACGCCCACTTCTTTTCGACCACTCGACTGCACGTGGAACACGGCACGCTGCAGCACTCGCTGGAAACCGAGGGTCGGCTGCACCTCGCGCTCGTCGCCGTCGGGCAAACGAGGCGTACTCTGTTCGATGTGCTCACGAAGCTCGGCCGCGAGGCGCGGGACGTCGCCGCCGCAGGCCTTCAACACTTCTTTGACTCGAGGCGTATCGAGGATCGCGAGCAACAAGTGCTCGACGGTCAAAAATTCGTGCTTGCCTTCACGCGCAACCTGGAAGGCACTATTCAGACACGTTTCAAGTTCGTTGGATAACACGATCAGGCACTCCGTTGCGGCTCTCGCCTTGGTCTCACGTCTCTTCGAGGGTGCACATCAGAGGATGCTGGTGATCCCGCGAATAACGGGTCACGAGCGCCACCTTGGTCTCGGCGATCTCGTGGGTGAATACCCCACAAACGCCTTTGCCGTGCATGTGCACCTCAAGCATCACCTGCGTCGCCTTCGTGCGACCCATGCCGAAGAATCGCTCCAGCACATCGACCACGAACTCCATGGGCGTGTAATCGTCGTTGAGCAGGACAACCTGAAACAACGGCGGTTGCTTGACCTCGGGCGTGGCCTCGGCGACCGAGGTATCCGAAGTCGGGCGACTCTCTTCAGCAGACATGACACGGTTATAGGGGTGGACCGAAGCGAACTCAAGTGTGGCCCGACAGGCGGCTAGGTATGATTCGGTCCATGCGTCGCTTTCCGCTCGGTCCGGCCCAACTCATCACCCCTCTGCTGGCGACGGCCATCGGTTTGCAGTTGGCCTGGATGATCACCGGCGCCTTCGGTGCCCGCGATGCGGGCGGCAGCGTGCCCGACCCCCTGCCCCAAACGGGCAGTCCCTTCGAGACCATCAAGTCCGCAAAACTTTTCGGAGCGCTAGAGGGGGTTTCATCCGGCGCCACGGGTGTCGCCCCCATCAGCACTCAAGGCCTCGTGTTGGTTGGGGTGCTCGCCTCGACTCACCCGCAAGGCGGTCGCGCCATCATTGGTGAGTCCGCCGGGGCCGCGCGGGTCTACGCGGTCGGTGAAACGCTGCCGGGCGGTTCGAGGCTCGCCGAGGTCTATCCCGATCGGGTCATGCTCGACCGCGGCGGCAGTCTCGAAACCCTACCCTTACCGCGACAAGGCGGTACACCGTCTGCCGTCAATCTGGGGGCGATGGCGAACGGGGGCGTGGCGCCCTCGACGAGTGGATCGCCGGGAGATGAGCTCGCCAATGCCATTCGATGGCAGGCCGTGATGCGATCCGACAAACCCTCGGGTGTTCGAGTCTACCCCGGCAGTGACGCACAACGATTCACGAGTCTCGGTCTGCAATCAGGCGATCTGATTCTCGCGATCAACGACTCGCCCCTCGCCGATCAAGCCAATGGAGAGCAGTTTCTGAAAACCCTCGCTGGCGCGCCGCAAGCTCGTCTCACCCTCGAGCGCAATGGCCGGACCGAGACTTTGACGGTCGATCTGACCGCTCTCGCACCCGGATCGGGCGAGCGTTCACGCCCGTGACACACCGATCCGATATATTCGGGGCCTCGATGCTGTCGCCCGCCCGCTCATTGCCGATCAAACACCCCGTGGTGGCGTTAATGCTCGCCGCGTTAATGACCTTTGGGATCGCCCCGCTTGCCGCCCAGGGCTCGGGGTCGGCATCGGCTCGCATCACGCCCAATTTTAAGGACGCCGAAATCACGCAAGTGATCGAAGCGGTCGCCGCCTCGACCGGGCGCAGCATCATCGTCGACCCTCGCGTCCGCGCGCAGGTGACCATGCTCTCGTCGACACCGATGACCCCTGCGGCTTTCTACGAAGCCTTCCTGGCACTGCTGCAGGTTCACGGTTTCGTGGCCGTGCCCTCAGGGAACGTGATCAAGATCATTCCCGATGCCAACTCGCGCACCATGCCGGGCAACGACCTGCCTGATCGGGTGAGTGACTCTTCGGACGAACTCGTGACGCAGGTGGTGGCGGTCAATAACGTGAGCGCGGCACAGCTCGTGGCGATTTTACGCCCTCTGATGCCGCAGAACGCCCACCTGGCTGCTTACCCCTCGTCGAATACTTTGATTCTCGCCGACCGGGCGAGCAACGTGAACCGTATGGTCCGCATCATCAAGCGCATCGATCAGGCGAGCGATGCCGATGTCGAGGTGGTCGCGATGCAAAATGCCTCGGCTGCCGAGGTCGTGCGCACGATGACTGCACTCAATCCGGCTCAGGCACAAGCCGAAGGCGGCATGGCGCCGCTGCGAGTCGTGGCGGACGAACGTTCGAACAGCATTCTGCTCGCCGGCGATAAAACCCAGCGACTACGCGCGCGTACGCTAATCGCCTACCTCGATACGCCGCTCGCCTCGGGCGGGGATACGCGCGTGCGGTATCTGCGTTATGCCGACGCCGAGAAAATCGCGGCAAAACTCAAAGAACAAGTGACCGGCACAACGGGAGCTGCGGGAGCGACAGCCGGCTCTGCCTCGGCCGTGGGTGGCGCCACCACGATTTGGGCGGAACCCGAAACCAACGCGCTCGTCATCACGGCGCCTGCCAAAACGATGAATTCTTTGATGACGGTGATCGACAAACTCGACATCCGTCGCGCACAGGTCATCGTCGAAGCCATCATTGTCGAGGTGTCGGCCGATAAGTCGGCGGAGCTCGGCGTCAACTGGCTCATTGACG
>JAFMKA010000024.1 GCA_017853175.1 Steroidobacteraceae bacterium
TGATGCTCATCAACGGTTTGTATCCCGACCGCAAGTTACAGCCGGGCACTCTCTACAAGGTGGTCGAATGAAGATGGCTGAATAAAAAAATCAGCCGCGGCGCCTTGATTATGAACGCCCGCCGTGTCAATTTCGTCACGATTCGTCGCAATTCTGCGACGAGCTTCAAGACGACGATTTTCACGCCATGACCACCAAGAACTTCGAACTCAAAGATCTTTCCTCGGGCAAAACGAGCGCCTTGCCGGTGCGCTCCGGCACCATCGGTCCGGACGTCGTAGACATCGGTGCTCTCAATAAAGACCACGGCGTCTTCACCTTCGACCCGGGCTTCATGGCCACGGCCAGCACCGAAAGCCGCATCACCTACATCGATGGTGATCAGGGCGTGTTGCTTTACCGCGGTTATCCCATCGAGCAGTTGGCTGCCCAGAGTTCATTCATCGAAGTGGCCTATCTCCTCAACAACGGAGAGCTTCCCGATCAGAAGCAGCTCGCCGATTTCAGTGTGAGCATTCAGCGTCACACCATGATCAACGAGTCGCTGCTGCGCATGTACAACGGGTTTCATTACGATGCGCACCCCATGGCCATGGTCAGCGCGATCGTCGCCTCGATGTCCGCGTTCTATCACGACTCGATGGACATCAATAACCCCCGCCATCGCGAAATCTTCATGCATCGCATCATTGCGAAGATGCCGACGATTTCCGCGGCCGCCTACAAGCGTTCGGTAGGCCAACCGTTCGTCTACCCGCGCAACGATCTCGATTACTGCAGCAATCTGCTGCATATGTTTTACGCCGTGCCTTGCGAGCCGTATCACGTCGATCCGCTTGCTTCGCAGGCCCTCGACCTGCTGCTCATCCTGCACGCCGATCACGAGCAAAATGCGAGCACCTCGACGGTACGCCTCGCGGGCTCCACGGGCGCGAATCCCTATGCCGCCATCTCCGCGGGCGTTTCCGCGCTCTGGGGTCCGGCTCACGGTGGAGCGAATGAAGCCGTACTCGAAATGCTCGAAGAAATCGGTAGTGTCGACAACATTCCGAAATTTCTCGCGCAGGTCAAAGATAAGTCCAGTAACGTACGTCTGATGGGCTTCGGTCACCGGGTCTACAAGAATTTCGATCCGCGCGCGAAGATCATTCGCGAGATGTGCCACAAGGTACTCGCGAAAATGGGCCGTGCCGACAACCCGCTGCTCGAGCTTGCCCAGCGACTCGAAGAAATCGCGCTCAAAGACGATTACTTCATCTCGCGCAAGCTTTATCCGAATGTCGATTTCTACTCCGGCATCATCTACAGCGCTCTCGGTATCCCGCGCTCGATGTTCACGGTCATGTTTGCGATCGCGCGTACGGCAGGATGGGTCGCGCACTGGCAAGAGATGATCAGTGATCCGGCCTACAAAATCGGCCGTCCGCGCCAGCTCTATACGGGCCCTGTGAAGCGCGACTACGTGCCGATCGCCAAACGCGCCTGAGATTCAGCCAAGGGTCGATTCTTTAGTCATACCCTGCGGCGACTAGGGAAGACACCTCATTCAGGTCGGCGCGCCGCATCGGCTTGCCATCGACCGGACTGATGGGTGCTTGTCTGATGCCATCTACCGGAAAGACAACAATCTCCACGGACTGACCATCGACGTCCAGCCGTAGAGCCGGTTGCTGCACGATGCGCTCGGCATTGAGGCGTGTGCGGCGCTCGCCGACTTCAAACGGCACGCCCTGATCCATGAGGCGAAACGTCACCGACTCGGCGCGATCCGCAAAGACATGGAGTAGGACGTCGTCGTGCTCGGTCGCTGTTCCCTGCAGCACTGAGCCCACGAGCCGCGGCTGAAATTGTTCGAGACGCCGCATGACCTCGAGCGCGACTTCGCGTTGCGCTTGCAGTGACTCGAGATGCGCATCGCCGCCGAACAGGCGTTGATACTCCTGCAGTGCTTCTTCTATTTCGGTGTTGCGCGGCAACACTGAACCATCGACGACGCCGAATCGTTCAGCCGCTTTGCGCTTGGCGAAAAGAAAATCGCGGATGCCATGCTCGGCCATGACTCGAGCGGCCTCTTGAGCAAGCGCGCGTCTGAGGTTTTCGGCACGAGGCGGAAGCTTTTTCATGACGGCGAATCAAAAAATAGGTTCAGCCGGTGGATCGTTTGGGCGCCTCGGATCTGCTGCAGAGCTTCCAGGGGCGCTGCCTTCAGGCAGGCGATCGATCATGAAGGTTTCGAAAATCGCATCCGGATCATCGGCTCCCGCGATTTCTCCGGTGACGGGAGAGATTCGTACCTGCATGAGTCCGCCTGGCATCGACCAAGAACGATCAGGAACGCCTTTCAATGCTTCGGCCATGAAGTCGACCCAAATGGGTACGGCCGTTCGACTACCTTCTTCGCCCTCGCCGAGGGGGCGTGACTGGTCGAAGCCCACCCAAACGGTCGCTACGAGCGACGCGTTATAACCGTTGAACCACGTGTCGCGTGCTTCGTTGGTGGTGCCGGTCTTGCCCGCGATGTCGCTGCGCCCGAGCGCCAAGGCACGACGCCCGGTGCCGCGAGTGATGACTTCGCGGAGCATATCGGTCATGAGCCAGGCGTTTTGCGGACTGATCACGCGAGGAGCCACTTCAGTCGCCGGCAAAGCGCAACCAGCAGGCACGATCGCTGCGCCTTCGGTCTCTGCCGTCGGCTCGTCGGTTGACGGATCGGGCGCATCGCACTCGGGCGCCACTCGACGTGGCTTTGCTTGAAATACCACTTGCCCGGCGGGATCTTCGATACGGTCGATAAACCAGGGCTGGATTCGATGTCCGCCATTGGCAAAGACGGCGTAGCCTGAGGCCACCTCAAGCGGCGTGGCGCTCATGGTGCCGAGCGACAATGTGAGGTTGCGCGGAAGGCTCGCACGCTCGAAGCCGAAGCGCTCCGTATAGGCGATGGCCGGTCCCATGCCGATGGCTTGCAGCACCCTGATCGAGACGAGGTTGCGAGATTTGACGAGCGCTTCGCGAAGCCGCGTTGGTCCCCCGAAGTCGCCACTCGAATTCTCGGGACGCCAGGCTTCTTCCATGTTCGGATCATCGATCACGAAAGGCGCATCGAGCACCACGGAGGCCGGCGTGAAGCCGTTCTCGAGTGCTGCCGAATAGAGGAACGGTTTAAAGCCTGAGCCCGGTTGCCGTTTTGCTTGAATGGCGCGATTGAACTTACCGGCGTTCGGATCAAAGTAATCGAAGCCGCCGACGAGCGCGGTAATCGCACCATCGATAGGTGAGAGCGCCACGAGTGCGGCGGCCGCTTCGGGAATCTGGGCGAGTTGCGGCGTCGGGAGCAGCGTGACGTGGATGACGTCGCCGCGCGCCAGTAGCTCGCCTGCCGTTTTCGGCGACTTACCGAGGCCGCCATTGAGTTTAGGCCTCGCCCAAGAGAGCCCTTCCCAAGGTAGGGTGACGATACCGGTATCGCGTACGTATACGCGGGCTGATTTTTCCTGAACGTCGATGACGACCGCCGGAAGCACGGGACCACTGGCGTCTTGATCGGCGATCAGCGCTTCGAGCTCACTCTCGTCTTTGATGCTCGGAACTTCGACGCGGGTCGTGGGGCCGCGCCAGCCATGCCGACGATCGTAGTCGAGAAGACCCTTGCGAACGGCTGCATTCGCTGCGGTTTGCATGCGCGGATCGATGGTGGTGTAGATCTTGTAGCCTTCGTTCTGCGCCGATGCCCCGAGCCGCTGTACGAGCTCGAGTCTTGCCATTTCTGCAATGTACGGCGACTCCACCTCGAATACTTGAACGTGCTCACGGGCAGACACCTTCTCGGCAGCCGCGCGCTCCTCCGTTTCACGATCGATGTAGCCGAGTTCTCGCATGCGCCGCAGTACATACCCACGCCGCTGCGCGGCAGCCTCGGGGTTGTTGATCGGGTTATAGCGAGACGGCGCCTGCGGTACTCGGGCAAGCGTAGCGGCCTCGGCCAGAGTCAGTTGGTCGAGAGTTTTGCCGAAATAGAGATCGGCGGCTGCGGCGATACCGTAGGTGCGTTTACCGAAGTGAATGACATTCAGATAAAGACCAAAGATTTCTTCTTTGGAGAACTCTTTTTCGATGCGATAAGTGAGGAACATCTCCTGCACTTTTCGGCGCCAGGTGCGGTCTTGGGTCAGGAAAAGATTTCGAGCCGTTTGCTGCGTGATCGTGCTCGCCCCCTGCAGTCGGGAGCCCGGAAGCAGATTCACCGCGAGCGAGCGCAGGATGCCTTGATAGTCGAAGCCAGAGTGTTCGAAGAAACGATCGTCCTCGGCTGCGATGAATGCCTGACGAACCATCGGCGGAACATCGTCGAAGGTCACCGGGATCCGTCGTTGCTCACCGATCTGTGCGATGACCTGACCGTCCCGTGAGTACACCCGCAGCGGAACCTGTAGCTCGATCTGGCGCATCGCCTCGACCGTCGGCAAGGAGGGCTGCAGATAGAGATACGCGCCGGAGATCAGCGCGGCGATGGTGAGAGAGCTGATCGCGAGACCAGCTGCAGCCAGAAACGCGATTTTCGGCAGGTAACGCTTCACGACCACGGCATGTTACCGGAATGGAGATGCCAGGTGCCTCATCACCGCAGGCGCCGACCTTCGGTTAGGCTTGGGCCGTCAGGGCGGTTTCTCGCTGAAGATGAAGGAAATACGAAATCTCATTCTGGTGGGGCCGATGGGCTCGGGAAAGTCCGCGGTGGGTCGTCAGCTGGCCCGCGCGCTCCGGCGGCCGTTTATCGATTGCGATTCGGAACTCGAAAAGCGAACGGGCGTCGACATTCCGCTCATTTTCGAGAAGGAGGGTGAGGCGGGGTTCCGCGCACGCGAGCGTGAGCTCATCGCGGAGCTGGTGGCTCGCCAAGGGGTCGTTTTATCGACCGGTGGCGGTGCGATTCTGCTGGACGAAAACCGTCAGCGATTACGCGAGGGTGGGATCGTCATCTATCTCGAGACGTCGATCGAACAGCAATTAAAAAGAGTCCGCCAGGGGGAGCGTCGACCGCTATTGGCGGGAGCGCCCGATCTGGAGGGGCGATTGATCGAACTGATGACGCGGCGTGCGCCGCTATACGCCGAAGTGGCCGCCCTAACGGTGCGTACCGATGGGCATCGTGTGCGTGAAGTCGTCGATCAAATTCTGAAACAGTTGCCGTCGGACTGACTCGCGATACAGCCGCGTATACTTCGAAGGCCATGACGCTGCTCCATTCCATGACGGTGCCGCTCGGTGAGCGGTCCTATCCGATCTACATCGGAGAGGGGTTACTGCGTGATGCGGCATGGGTGGGCGAGCTCTTGAAGGCGCGCAAGACCGCCGTCGTGAGTAACGACGTGGTGGCGCCGCTTTACGCCGATGCCATTCACGCTGCGCGATCTGGCGCTGAGACGCACGACATCATATTGCCGGACGGCGAGGTACATAAAACCCTCGCCACCGCGTCAAAAATTTTCGACGAACTCATCGAACACCGCTTTGCACGCGATGATCTCATCGTCGCATTGGGGGGCGGAGTGATTGGCGACATGGCAGGGTTTGCTGCAGCCTGCTATCAACGAGGTATCGCCTTCGTACAAATTCCGACGACCCTGCTGTCTCAGGTCGACTCCTCCGTGGGCGGCAAGACGGGCGTTAATCATCCGCGTGGCAAAAACATGATTGGGGCATTTCATCAGCCGCGCGCGGTCATCATCGACATCGCGACGCTGAGCAGCCTGCCACTACGCGAATTGCGTGCCGGGCTCGCCGAGGTCGTGAAGTATGGACTGATCTGCAATCCAGCCTTCTTCGAATGGTTAGAGTCACACGCCGAAAAACTCGTATCTCGCGATACCGAGACACTCGCGTACGCCATCTATCACTCCTGCCAAACCAAGGCCGCCATCGTCGCTCGCGACGAACGTGAGCAAGGTGAGCGTGCACTCCTTAATTTCGGGCACACTTTCGGGCATGCCATCGAGAGCGTGACGGGCTATTCGAGTTGGTTACACGGTGAGGCGGTTGCGGCAGGCATGCTGATGGCCGCGTCGCTATCCGAGCGCTGCGGTTTGCTTTCGCGAAGCGACGTGGCGCGAATTTCGAGCTTGCTCCAGCGTTTGGGCCTTCGCACCGACGCTCGCGGCGAGCTGAGCGCAGAGTCTGCTCGTTTGGCTATGAGCGTCGACAAAAAAGTTCAGAAGGGTCGAATCCGACTCATCTTGTTGCGTAGCCTCGGTGAGGCATTCGTGAGCGATGACTATCCCGCCGACGCGTTGACGTCGACACTCGAGGCTCATCTCTCGTGACGGCTATAGCGACTCAGGATGCAAGTCGCGGCGTGCTCGCGCCGTGGGCAGCTCACGATGCAACGTCGCGTGGGCGGGTTTATCCAGAGCCGTCACCTGAAATGCGAGGCGAGTTTCAGCGTGATCGCGATCGCATCGTGCACTCGAACGCCTTCCGTCGCTTAGTCTACAAGACGCAGGTTTTCGTCAACCACGAAGGCGATCTCTACCGAACTCGACTGACCCACTCAATGGAAGTCGCACAGATCGGACGTACGATCGCCGGAGTACTCGGGCTACACGAGACGCTTACTGAGGCGATTTGCCTCGCTCACGATCTTGGACATACGCCATTTGGCCATGCCGGCCAGGACGCACTCAACGAGTGCATGCGCGAGTATGGCGGCTTCGAACACAACCTTCAGTCGCTGCGCGTTGTGGATCTGCTCGAAGAGCGTTACGCCGAGTTTCCCGGGCTCAATCTGACGTACGAAACGCGAGAGGGTATCCTCAAGCATTGCTCGATCAATAATGCTCGGCAGCTCGGTGAGCTCGGCGAGCGTTTTATTCGACGCAGCCAGCCGAGTCTCGAGGCGCAGCTCGCGAATCTTGCCGATGCGATCGCGTACAACAATCATGACGTCGACGATGGACTCCGAGCGGGTCTTGTCGAGATGGATGCTCTGTCTGAGCTCGCGCTCTTCGGCCGCGAACACGCAGCCGTTATGGCTCGATATCCCGAGCTAACCGGACGCCGCGTCATACACGAAACGATTCGGCGCATGATCAATCGCGTGGTACGTGATGTCGTCGAAGCCAGTCGCGCCCGCATTCTCGACGCGGGGGTTCGCTCGATCGACGAAGTACGCGCTCAGACCGAGCCGCTCATCACTTTAAGCGATGCGGTGCGTGCCGAGCATGTCGAGCTCAAGCGTTTTTTGAACGCCAATCTCTATCGGCATCATCGGGTATTGGGCATGACTGACAAGGCTCGCAAAGTATTGCGCGAGCTATTCGAAGCGATGATGGGCGACATCGACCTGTTGCCGCGCGAGCATCGCGATGCGGCGGCCGCAGCCGAGCAATCGGGCGGCAAGGTGGGCCGAGCCCGCGTCGTAGCCGATTATGTCGCGGGCATGACCGATCGTTACGCGATCGGTGAGCACCGGCGGCTCTTCACACCCGCTGATCCGTTTTAGCGGTGGCGTTAAAGCGCCTGCGCTTCGTCGCGCAAGGCGCGACGCAGAATTTTCCCGACGTTCGTCTTGGGTAATTCGTTACGGAAGTAGACATATCGCGGAACTTTGTATCCGGTGAGCGAGCCGCGACAGTGCTCGATGATCTGCTCTTCGGTGAGATGGGGATCTTTGCGGACGACGAACAGTGCAACGGCCTCGCCCGACCGCTCGTCGCTCTTGGCGACAGCGGCTGCCTCGAGCACGCCGGGGTGTGTCACGGCAACGCTTTCAACTTCGTTCGGATAGACGTTGAAACCCGACACGTTGATCATGTCTTTCTTGCGGTCTTCGATGTACACGAAACCTCGATCGTCCATGCGACCGACATCGCCAGTTCTCAGCCAGCCATCGGGCAGCATCACCTTGGCGGTTTCTTCGGGTCGGTTGTAGTAACCCTTCATGACCTGAGGACCGCGGACACAGATCTCACCAACTTCGCCGACGGGCAGCATTTTGCCGTCATCATCGGCGATGCCGATTTCGGTGGAAGAAATTGGTAAACCGATGGAGTCGTTGAAGTCGACGTCGATCGGATTAATGCACGCCGCAGGCGAGGTTTCGGTGAGCCCCCAAGCCTGCGTGAGAATACAGCCCGTCACTTGTTTCCAGCGCTCGGCCACGGCGCGCTGCACCGCCATGCCACCGCCGAGCGTACAGCGCAGCTTGCTGAAATCGACTTGATCGAACCCCGGGGTATGCAGCAGTGCATTGAACAAAGTATTCACCCCGGAGATGTAGGTGAACTTGTATTTTTTGAGCTCTGCCACAAAGCCGGGAAAGTCGCGTGGGTTCGTAATGAGGACATTCGTCCAACCCAATCTTAGAAAGAGGATGCAGTTCGCCGTGAGTGCGAAGATGTGATAGAGCGGCAGGGCCGTGATGGCGATGCCTACCTCGTCACGCGGCAAGACTGCTTCGGTCCAGGCCGACGACTGAAGAACGTTGGACACCATATTGCCGTGACTGAGCATCGCGCCTTTTGATACGCCCGTCGTGCCGCCCGTGTATTGCAGGAAAGCGAGATCGTCATGAGTGAGAGGGTGTCGGACGAGCTCGAGGCCTTGTCCTTCGCGAAGCGTCTCGGAGAAACGCAAGGCACCCGGCAACTCGAAGGCAGGGACACCCTTGCGGATCCGACGGACTACGAAATCGACAATGTTTCCTTTGGGGAAGCCAAGCAGTTCACCGACGCTCGTGAGGATGACGGTCCTTACGCTCGTACGCTCGATCACTTCCTGCAGAACATGGGCAAAGTTTTCGAGGATAACGATGGTCTCTGCGCCCGAGTCTTTGAGTTGATGCTCGAGTTCGCGGGCGGTGTAGAGAGGATTGGTGTTGACGACGGTGCCGCCTGCGCGCAGTACGCCGAACAAGGCGATCGGATATTGAAGAACGTTAGGCAACATGATCGCCACGCGATCGCCCCGCTTGAGACCGGTGCGATGCTGCAACCAGGCGCCGAAGGCTTTCGACCGCCGATCGAGATCGCCGTAGGTGATTTGCCGGCCCATCTGGATATAGGCCGGTCGATCAGCGAACTCCGTAAAGCACTGCTCGGCCATGTGTGTGACCGACGAGTAGCGGCGAGGTTCGATTTCGGCGGGAACGCCGGTGGGATAAGAGGACAACCAGATTTTTGACATGGCGAGACTTTAGCCTTTGCCCGGGGTAGGGCTCAACGACGGAGCAGAGGTTTCAGCACGGGCCAGACTGTATCGAGCATGACGGGCTGTGCTTGAGCTGTGGGGTGAAGTCCATCGGCCTGCATCATTCCAGGTGCGAGCGCGATTTTTTCCAAAAAGAAAGGTTCAAAGGGCAGACGATAGCGTCGAGCGAGATCGCGAAAGAGCTGCTCGAAGCCCTGCGAATATCGAGGTCCGTAGTTGGGCGGAATCTTCATGCCGAGCAGTAATACCCGCGCGCCCGACATCTGGGACGTTTCGATGATGCGCTCGAGATTGCGGCGAGAGGTTTCGAGGGGTAGAGCGCGAAGACCGTCGTTGCCCCCGAGCTCGACGATGACGATCTGCGGCCGGTGTACCGACAAGGCTCGCGGTAGCCGGGCGAGGCCGCCCGTGGTGGTTTCTCCGCTAACGCTGGCGTTGACCACGCGGTATCCGTAACCTTGCGCCTTGAGTCGGCTTTGAAGCAGGGCTACCCAGCCCTCGTTGGAGGCCAGACCGTAACCCGCGCTGACGCTATCCCCCAAAACCAATATGGTTGGGCTGTCGTTTTGCGCCGTATTGCCGTAAGACCACGCCGGGGCGATCGCCACCAGCAGTGCCAAGACGAAGGAACGTTTCGTGACCAAAGATATCGTCCTCGAAGCCCGTGAACTGTCGAAAGAGGTTAGCAGTCCTGAAGGCAGACTCGCCATTGTCCAGAAGGTTTCCTTCTCGGTTCATGCAGGAGAGTCGGCAGCCATCGTCGGCGCCTCGGGTGCAGGCAAATCGACGCTGCTCGCACTGTTGGCCGGGCTCGACACTCCGAGTGATGGCAAAGTGCTGCTCGCCGGCGAAGACCTCACGACGCTCGATGAGGATGGTCGAGCTCGCCTCAGAGCCGAGCGTGTGGGCTTCGTATTCCAGTCTTTTCATCTTGTACCGGCACTCACGGCACTCGAAAACGTGATGTTGCCGCTCGAGCTTGCAGGCCGATCCGATGCGAAAGCCGCGGCGCTCGAAGCGCTCGATCGCGTCGGTTTGCGTGAGCGTGTGGGTCACTATCCGAGACAGTTGTCGGGTGGTGAGCAACAGCGCGTGGCTATTGCCCGAGCGTTCGTCGTACGACCTGCGGTGCTCTTCGCCGACGAACCCACCGGAAATCTCGACACGGTTACCGGTGCGCGCATCGCCGACTTGCTCTTCGATTTGAACACCCGCTCAGGGACCACTCTCGTTCTTGTCACACACGATCGAGCGTTGGCTGCACGCTGTAATCGGGTTTGGGTCATGGAGGCCGGGCGTCTCGCCCAGGGCTGAGCATGCTACGTCGTTCCGCCATGCTCGGAGTGCGTTTGCTCGGTCGCGAGTGGAAGTCCGGCGAACTCGGCATTTTGTTGATCGCGCTCATCGTGGCGGTGGGTGCACTCACCGGCGTGGGCTTTTTGGTCAACCGCATCAGCCAATCGGTCGCGCTACAGGCCAACGAAGTGCTTGCGGCTGATCTTCGCCTCGAGTCGGGAGCTGCTGCACCGGAAGAAGCCTACATCACCGAAGCAAAAAACCGTGGCTTACGCACGGCGCGTAGTACGTCCGTTCTGAGCGTCGTGTTCCGCGACGAGCGCAATCAGCTCGCCAATGTGCGTGCGGTCAGCGAAGAGTACCCACTGCGTGGCACCGTGGGTGTTGCCAATGCAGCGTTTGGTGCTCCGGTCGCGGTGGGTCGCGGACCCGCCCGCGGCGAGGTTTGGCCCGACTCCAAACTGCTCGCCGCCCTCGACGTTGCGGTGGGTGATACGTTGTCAGTGGGCGCAGGCACGTTCCGTGTTACGCGAGTGCTCATCACTCGACCCGACCAGGGCGGCGGCTTCGGTGAGCTCGCACCGTCGATGCTCATGCACGCCGACGATTTGCCATCGACTCGTCTCTTGCAACCGGGCTCGAGAGCGACGCACGCGGTGCTATTTGCCGGAGAGCGCGGTGCCGTCGTGCGGTTTAAGGCCTGGCTCGACAAGAACAAGAAGCGTGGACAGCGTCTGCTCGACGTCAGCGAAGCCAGCCCGCAAATTCAGAACGCCATCGATCGAGCGGGCCGTTTTTTGAGTTTGGCGAGCCTCGTCGCAGTGCTGCTCTGTGCGATCGCAATCGCCATGGCTGCGCGCCGATATGTACAGCGCCATCTCGACTCTGTAGCGCTGCTCAAAACCGTTGGCGCCACGCGCGGATTCACGCTGTCGATGAGTCTCGTGCAGCTCTGCATCATTGCCATCGTCGCAGCGCTCATCGGGTCGGGCGTCGGATATCTCGCTCAGGAGTGGTTACTGCGAGCGCTCGAGGGCCTACTGCGAGCCAATCTTCCGCCGCCTGACTGGTTGCCACTCGGCCTCGGATTTCTTACCGCCATTGCCTTGCTTGCAGGGTTTGCGTTACCGCCGCTGCTGCAGTTATCTCGCGTGCCTGCCATTCGCGTACTCCGACGAGACATGGAGCCACCACCGCCGGTGGTGTGGCTCGCTTTCGGTCCGGCGATCGCTGCCGTCGTCTTTCTGGTGTGGTGGGTGGTACGTGATGCACGACTCTTCGCCGGATTCATCGGGGGGCTTGCGGTGTTCACGGCAATTCTTGCGCTCGCAGGCTGGGCGATGGTTCGACTCGCCGGCTCGACGCGAGGCTCTGTGGGGGTGTCGTGGCGTTACGGAATCGCCAACCTGAGTCGTCGACGCGCCGAGAGTGTGGTTCAGATCGTGGCTTTCGGTCTCGGCATCATGGTGCTACTGCTGCTTGCCGTCGTACGTAACGACTTGCTCACCGATTGGCGTCGAAGCCTTCCGGAAAATTTGCCCAACTTCTTTTTCATCAATATTCCACCCGACGAGCGCATGGCGTTCTTTGATTTTCTCGATGAGCGAGGCGCATCGCGATCGCGTGCGCTGCCGATGATTCGTGCGCGGCTCACTCAACTCAATGGGCAGCCCATCGAAAAAATTCAGTTTGTTGATCCGAGAGGCGAAGGCTATTCACGGCGTGACCAGAACATCACTTGGCAAGCCGACCTCGGTGATGACAACCAAATCGTTGCGGGCCGTTGGTGGACTCCAGCAGAACACGGCCGACCTCTCGTCTCGATCTCCGATGAATATCAGCAGGGCCTCGGCCTTAAAGTCGGCGATCGCATGACCTTCGACATCGCGGGCGAGGTGATCGAGGCCGAGGTGGCGAGCGTTCGCAAGATCAAGTGGGACAGCTTTCAGCCCAACTTCTTCGTGGTGTTTCCTCCAGGGCTGCTAGACGAGCTCGCGGGAACCTGGATGACGAGCGCCTATTTCAAGCCCGGGGATGGTCGTGTGATCTCCGATCTGGTTCGTCGATTTCCGAGCGTCTCGGTTTTTGATCTCGACGATTTGCTTTCTCAGGTTCGCTCAGTCGTCGACAAAGCGGCCATGGCCGTACAGAGCGTCTTCGTTTTCACGCTGTTTGCGGGTCTTGTCGTGCTACTCGCCGCGGTACAGGCTTCGCGAGACGAGCGTCGCTACGAAAGCGCGATGTTGCGCACCCTGGGCGCAAGTCGCGGAACTGTGGCGCGCGGAATAGTTGCCGAATTCAGTGCGCTCGGACTCCTTTCAGGACTGCTGGCCGCGACGGGCGCATCGATCGCCGGATATTTTCTCGCGAAGCAAATACTACAAGTGTCCTACTCGTTCGATCCGCTACTCTGGCTATTCGGCTTGCTGGGCGGGGGCGCTTTGGTGGCCGCGAGCGGCTGGCTCGCCACGCGTAGCGTTTTGAAGCAACCGCCGGCGAGCACTTTGAGGAGCGGCTGATCACGCATCTCAGGAGGTCATCGTGACGACATACCTGCGCCGCAACAATTTTCTCGGAGCCTTATCTTATTTTTTGATCTCCGCAGTTCTTGCCCCCGGCGTACTCGCCGATACTGCGCTCACGATTTATAGCAGTGCCGCGCCGGGCGCAGTGCCTGCGGAGTTATATCGGCCTGTCAATGGTTCGGATGCCCTTACGGGGCGCACCGTGCCGGGTTTTGCCATCGTTCGCGAAGAGCGGGAACTTGATCTTCCCGCCGGGCGATCGCAACAAAGATTTTCGGATGTCGCTGCATTCATCGACCCGACCACCGTCAATTTTGCTTCGCTCACCGATCCATTGACTCGCGTTCTCGAGCAAAGTTTTCAGTTCGATCTGGTCAATTCCCGAAAGCTGATCGAGAAGCACATTGGGCGATCGGTGACCGTCGAGCGCGTGCAGGGCGGACAAGTCAGCACGACCTCCGGAACCTTGCTGTCTGCGAGCGACGGGCTCGTACTGCGTACGGCGGACGGCACCATTTCCTCTCTTCGAGATCACTCGGCAATCCGATTCTCCGAGCTTCCTGGTGGACTCATCGTCAAACCCACCCTCGAGTGGGTCCTCAACTCGACGCGCGCAGGTAAACATCGGACGAGGGTGTCGTACGAAACCGGAGGAATCACTTGGTGGTCGGACTACAACCTCGTCTTCAAGCCCGGTCGCGATGCCAACAGCGGAACACTCGATTTTTCCGCATGGGTCAGCATCGTCAATCTATCGGGTGCGTCTTATCGGGATGCACGGCTGAAACTCGTCGCGGGAGATGTGCAGCGTGCTGTGTCGCAAAATCGTTTGCGATCGGTCGCCGCCGCAGCGATGGTCACGGCGACGGCAGATGACGCGGGGTTCTCTGAGAAGGCATTTTCCGAGTATCACCTCTACACGCTGGGGCGACGCACGGATCTTCCGGACAACTCGACCCGACAGATCGAACTCTTCGAGCAGGTGAGACAAATCCCGGCCAAAAAATTGTTGATCTATCGTAGTGCTGAGGCTGCATTTGGAGGGCTCTTTCTCGATCGCGACTTCGGGGTCTCTTCGAGCCGTTCCGTGGACGTATTTCTAGAATTCAAAAACGAGCGCTCGAACGGACTCGGCGTACCGCTTCCGGCAGGGCGCATCCGTGTGTCGCAACTCGATGACGCCGATGGCAGCCTAGAATTCGTGGGCGAGGACCGCATCGATCACACGCCGCGAGACGAACGAGTACGCATCAAGCTCGGTACGGCCTTTGATGTCGTCGGCGAGCGGCGTCAAATCGATTTTACGATCGACACGCGTGCACGATGGCTCGAAGAGGAAATTGAACTGACCGTACGAAATCGCAAGAACGAGGCGGCCGAGGTAACGATCATCGAGCCTCTGTTTCGTACGACTCAATGGAAGCTCGTCAAGCAGAGCAACGAGTGGACGAAACTCGATTCTCGCCAGATTCAGTTTGTCGCCAAACTGCCAAAAGATGGTGAGACGGTAGTGCGCTATCGCGTTCGTTATACGTGGTGAGCGTCGCGTCTGTAGGCGCGAATAAACACTTTGACATGCTCATCGATGAGCGTCGGCAGCGAGAGCGGGCGACATCGAGCGCCTTTGAGATCATGCTGATGCAGTAGGGCGAGGAGCAGGGGTGACAGCAGCATGAGGGCCGCATGTCGCATGTCGCCCTCGACAATGTCTCCGCGCGACACATAAGAAGCGAGTCTCGCCTCGAGTGCCTGCAGGGTCGGTTCGAGAACGTCCTGCAGATAATCGAGAGCCGTGCCCGAATGTCGCAAACCTTCGGCAAGGCCGATGCGGTGCAGAGAACCGATGACGCCCTCGGTCCAACCTCGCACGATGCGGGTCAAAAAATCTTTGAGTGACGCTTCGAGGTCGATTTCGGTGTTGTCGATTTCGCGCGTACGTTTGAGATGACGTTCACCGCCTTCCACGTAATGAGCGAAAACCGCCTTGATCAGGGCCTCTCGAGTCCCGAAATAGTGGCGAAGGGTCGCGACGCTGACCCCGGCGGCCAAGGCCAGTTCGCGAAAGCTGGGAGATTCACCCGTTTGCAGGGCGAGGCGTTCTTGGGCCTTTGAAATCAATGCGTTACGGCGCTGATCGAACTGAACGTTACGGGCCCCGGCAGGTCTGGCCATGGCAGCCTCCCCAAACAAGATTGGATAAATTAGACCAGATGAGTTAATATATTTCAACCCTGATTTTCAGGTCGACCAAGGATTGGTTTTTATATGGCTTTCGATGAACCGAAACCCGGCTTGTTAACGCGTTACCGCTGGCCCGTGATCGCGGCGCTGGTCGTCGCTCTCGTGGCGTTTATCGTGTTCCGCAATTCGCGACCGACCCCTGTCGGCGTCGTCGAGGCTCGCCAAGGCCCCGCTGAGCGCGTACTCGCAATCTCCGGTCGCACGCGGCCGCAAGTGACCGTCAATATCGTCCCAAAATCACCCGGCCAGATCATTCGTCTGACGAAAGAAGAAGGCGATTCCGTCAAAGCGGGCGAAGTCATCGCTCAGCTCGACTCCGAAGCGCCGCGCGCTGCGGTCGACGAAGTTCTCTCGAAAATCACCCTACAGCAACGAGCTGTGGCCGAAGCTGAGCGGAACTTCCGCCGCATCGAACAGCTTAGGGCGCAGGGACTCGCTACCGTAAAAGAATTCGACTCCGCCAAATTCGAGCTCGACCAAGCGAAGGTTTCTTTAGAAGGTCTCGCCGCAACGCGCCGCGAAGTCGCCAGCCGGCTCAGCGACAATACAATCGTCGCGCCCGTTTCTGGGGTCGTGCTCTCGCGTCCGATCGATCCAGGGCAGGTCGTTAGTGCGAATACCGTGATCTATGAGCTCGCGCCGCTCTCCGACGTGGAGATCGAGGCCGACGTCGATGAACGTTATCTGCCCGAGATCCGCGAAGGCCTCAAAGCCGACATCCTCGTCACCGGCCGGCCGAAGCCCATCAGCGCGACGCTGTATTACGTTTCACCCAAGGTCGATCCCCGAACGGGCGGTGCCCGCGTAAAACTGAAACTCGATCAGCAGATCGAAGGCTTGCGTTCGGGTCTCACCGCCGACGTGAACATCATCGTCGAGCGTCGTGAGAACGCCATCACGGTATCGCGTAGCGCCATTCTCGGTAGAGAAGGCGAGGCTCGCGTGCTCTTGGTTGCGGACGGTCGCGTGGTTCCGCAACCCGTGACTTTCATGGAGTGGCCCAGTGAGCGAGTGATCGTCCTCGCCGGACTGCAACCGGGCCAACAGGTGCTCGCGAGCCCGCGCCCGAACCTGATCGGTGAGCGCGTGACCCCGACCACTGATTTTTCGTCCATCCCCGCAGGCGAACGCCCGCGCGGATCCGAAGCGCGCAAGTCGCTTTGATTCTCGGAGCGATGCCGTCATGACATTCGACTACACCATGCGATTCGATCTGAAGGTAGCCTTGCGCTACCTCACGTCGAACCGGTTGCAATCCGCGCTACTCATTGGCGGCGTCGCAATCGCCGTGACGGTCTTCACCTTCAACGCCGCCCTCATCAACGGACTCGCGGAGTTCCAGATCGATCGTGTCGTCGGCAGTTCGTCTCATGTCACCATTGAGCCGGCAACGCCGAGGCCTGCCGTAGCGCCCGCGCCGGAAGGCACCGAAAGACTCGTCGTCTCGCAGGTGGCCCTCGAGCGTCGTGAGCAGATCAAGCAGTGGCGCAGTGTCGAGCGCATCATCGAAACGCTGCCAGGCGTGACCGGCGTGTCATACAACATCGTCGGTACGGGACTCGTGACTCGCGGCGAGCAGACGCTGCCGGTGAGTCTCAAGGGCGTTGAGCCCGCCAGATTGTCGGCCATCGCGCCGATCGATCAAACGCTCGTCGAAGGTGAAGCACGGCTCGGGCTCAACGACGTACTCATCGGCCGCAAACTCGCTCTCGATCTCGGTATCGGAGTTGGGCAGCCCATTTTCATCACGAGCAATCAGGGTCGTGAGCGCACGCTTACCGTGCGCGGGCTCTACTCGACGGGCGTCGACAGTCTCGATGGACGTCTCGCCTATGTGAACCTCGATACGGCTCGGGTGATGTTCGATCTGCCCGAGGGTTTGACGGAGATCGAACTCAAGCTCGCTGATATCTACGCCGCTCGAGATATCGCGCGACAACTCGCCGATACGACCGGGCTCGAAGCGATTGCCTGGATGGATCGTAACCAGCGACTGCGTGAAGCCCTCGAAGGTCAGGGAAACTCGGGCAACATCATCAAGATGTTCACGCTGATCACGATCATCGTGGGCGTGGCGAGCGCGCTGTTGCTCACGACGTTCCGTCGACGCCCTGAGATCGGCATCATGCGAAGCTTCGGTATCTCGCAACGGTTCGTGCTCTCGGTGTTCATGCTGCAGGGCGCCTTGATCGGCATCATCGGCTCGCTGGTCGGCTGCTTCCTCGGTTGGGGGTTCAGCACGCTACTCGCGAGCGCGGGCGATGGGACTCGCCGTTTGCCTGTTGATCCGAGTCTTGGCCAGTACGACGTCGCACTCTTGCTCGCAGCGGCTGCGAGCATCGCCGCAGCTCTTTGGCCCGCGCGTGCCGCATCGCGCATCGATCCCGTAGAGGCAATTTCACAATGACCTCGTCCATGAACGCACCCCTCCTCGAAGTTCACGATATCCGAAAGATATTCGTCGATCGTGATTACCAGACACCCGTGCTCAAAGGCGTGAACTTCACGCTACAACGGGGCGAGATGGTCGCGATGCTGGGTCCATCGGGCAGCGGTAAAAGCACGCTGCTCTCGATTCTCGGTACGTTGATGCGTCCGAGCTCGGGTAGTTTTCGGATGTTGGGTCGCGAGCTGACGACCCTTGCCGAAAAAGAACTCTCCGATTTCCGTAATCAACAAATCGGCTTCATTTTTCAGTATCACCACCTGCTGCCCGACTTCACGGCGCTCGAGAACGTCATGTTTCCGCATGCGGGACGTCTCTGGCGTGAGACCCGGGCGGGTCGGGAGCGGGCCGCCATGTTGCTCGAGCGCGTGGGGCTCAAAGATCGAATGAATTACCGTGCCACCCGTTTGTCGGGGGGGCAAAAACAGCGCGTCGCGATCGCGCGGGCGCTCATGAATCAACCCGCCTTGGTATTGGCTGACGAACCGACCGGAAACCTCGATCGCGAGAACGCCGATCAGGCCTTTGGCCTCATGAGCGAGATCCAGCGCGAGACCGGCACGACCTTCCTTTTATCGACGCACGATCGCGAGCTCGCCGAGCGTTGCGAGCGACGCATCTATATTCAGGGCGGCGTGGTGGTCGATCAGCCTCAGGTCGTTCCGGGCCGCTCGTCCTTACGGGTGATCGCCGGGGATCCGCTCTCGGTCATCGACCGGACTCAACCGGCGAACGCTGGCGGCGACCGCCAGCGGGCCTGAGTCCGCCCAGGCCCGAGTTACCGGTCAGACTCCGCCGAGGAAATCCTGTTTGCCGACGTCGACCCCTGCCTGCCTGAGCAGGGAGTAGGTCGCCGTCACGTGGAAGTAGAAGTTCGGCAACGCCCAGCGCTGGATGAACGGAAGACCGTCCATCTCCAGAGTCCGAGTACGCAGGGGTACCACGATGTGTCGCGCCTCGGCGCCCTCGAGTTGGGAGGGCTTAACGGTTTTCATCCAGTCGAGGGTCTTGTGGACTCTCGCGATCAGCTCGTCGAGCGTCTGCTCCTCATCCGGAAACTTGGGGGGCTCGAGCCCGGCCAATCGTGCCGTGCTGTTCTTCGCGAAGTCCGTCGACAACTGAACCTGTCGCTTGAGCGGGAACATATCGGGCGCCAGACGAAGCCCCTCGAGCACTCCCGGTTCCAACTTCTTCGCTTCGGCATGGGCCTTCGCCTTTTCCAAAATCTGGGCGAGGTTCTGGAGCATCGGGATGAACAGTTCGGACGTACAGGCGTGAACACTGAGCGACATGACGGTCTCCGTGAGCGGGTGATTATTCGCTGATCGAACGGCATGGTAACCGCAGGCGATCCGCTTGGGAGTATACCGGGGCTATTGCCATTTTGATTCTCCTAAGAAACAATAATGGCCGATTAGCCTCTCGGAGTCTCACCCATGTCGCAGTTCTGGTCTCCGGCCCATATGGCGACCTTCGCCAAGATCATCGATCTAAACGGGTTCTCCGCGGCGGCCAGAGCGCTCGGCGTGCCTAAGGCTGCGGTCAGTCGCGCGATCGCCGAACTCGAAGATGAGCTCGGGGTGAAGCTCATGACCCGCACGACCCGAAGGCTTAAATTGACGCCGGCGGGTGAGCGCCTGCTGCCGGCTTGTCGGGCGATCTTGCAAGCGACCGACGATGTGCGTCGACTCGCGGCCGAGCTCGTCGAATCGCGCAGCGGTCCGCTTCGCGTCTTGGCCGAAGCGACCTTCGGGCGCGTGCTGCTCGCACCCCTCGTACCTCGCTTCCTGGAACGCTACCCGACGATCCCGCTCGACGTGGAGTTGGGGGATCTCTCGTCAGGACTCCCTGCCGAGCATGATCTCGTCATCCGGGTGGGCGAGGACCCTTCGAGCGATCGGGTCTCCCGAGTACTGGGTGCCCCGCCGGCGATCTTGTGCGCCACCCCGACGTATCTTCAGAAGGCCGGGGAGCCTGCGACCCCGGCCGACTTGTCGCGGTTCGACATGCTCACTCCGGAGACGCCGACCGGCTCGCTGTTCGTGCTTCGGCTGACCCATGGCAAGCGTCGAGAAGAAGTCAGCGTCAGTCCGAAGTTGGCCGTGAACGATCCGGCACTTTTGCACGCCTCAGTGGCGGCGGGTCTCGGAATCGGCGTGTTGCCAGAGTTCCTGTGCCGTCAGGGTCTCGCTTCGCAGCGCCTCAAGAAGGTGTTACCCGATTGGCGTCCACCTGAACAGGCGCCGCTGTGCGCCGTCTATCCCGGGCGGCTCGCCGAGGACGAGCGGGTCAAGGCGTTCGTAGATTTTCTCGCGGCTAACCTCGTTCCTGCCCTCGCGGGTTAGAATTCGTCATCCCCCGTTTTTTAACGTGCCCGGTCCGTACCGGGCAAAAGGAATGTCACGATGTACCGCGCTCCGCTCAAAGATCTGCAGTTCGTCATCCATGAGTTGCTCGATGAGAGCGCCCTGCAAGCTTGTCCAGCTTTCGCCGATTACTCGCCCGAGGTCGCCGACGCTATCCTCGAAGAGGCCGGAAAGTTCGCCGAGAACGTGCTTGATCCGCTCTACAAGAGCTCTGACCGAGAAGGTGCGCGCTGGACACCTGAGGGCGTGGTAACTCCGAAGGGGTTCAAGGCTGCCTATCAGCAGTATGTCGAGGGGGGCTGGGCTGGACTGCGCGCCTCGCAAGAAAGCGGCGGACAGGGAGCGCCCACGATGATCGGTACGGCCGTCGAAGAAATGTGGGCCGCCTCCAACTTGTCGTTCAAGTTGTGCCCCATGCTGACGCAGGGCGCCGTCGAGGCGCTCGAGCATTACGGTACGGATCATCAAAAAAATCTCTTCCTACCCAAAATGGTGAGTGGCGAGTGGACCGGCACCATGAACCTGACCGAACCTCAAGCGGGTTCGGATCTCGCGGCCATCCGCACACGCGCTACACCCGAGGGTGATCACTATCGCGTGTTCGGCCAAAAGATTTTCATCACTTACGGCGAACACGATTTCACACCGAACATCATTCACCTCGTTCTGGCGCGCATCGATGGCGCTCCGCCGGGCGTGAAGGGCATTTCGATGTTCATCGTGCCTAAGGTGCTCGTGAACGACGATGGTTCGCTCGGTGCACGCAACGACGTGCAGTGCATCTCGATCGAGCACAAGCTCGGCATTCACGGCAGCCCGACTTGTGTCATGGCCTACGGTCAAAAAGACGGCGCTATCGGTTACCTCGTGGGCGAGCCGAATCGCGGACTCGAATACATGTTCGTCATGATGAACGCGGCGCGCCTGTCCGTAGGACTCGAGGGTTATGCGGTCGCGGAGCGTGCGTTTCAACAAGCGGCCGAGTGGGCTCGCACCCGCGTGCAGGGCAAGCCTCCGGTTGCCCTGCCTCCCGGACCCGCGCCGATCATTCATCATCCCGACGTCAAGCGCATGTTGTTGACGATGCGCTCGCAAGTCGAGGCGCTGCGCGCCGTCGCGCTGTACGGGGCTTATCAGCTCGACGTCGGCGGAAAGCATGCGGATGAGGGCGTACGTCGGGCGGCGCAAGCTCGTGGTGATCTGCTCATTCCGGTCATCAAGGGCTGCAGCACCGA
>JAFMKA010000086.1 GCA_017853175.1 Steroidobacteraceae bacterium
GCGCAATGCGCGACATCGATGCGACCGCCCTCGGCGAGATCCGCTGCGATCTCGAGCATGTTGAGCGCGCGACGCGCATCGCCATCGGCTGCTGAGGCGAGAAGTGCGACCGCCTCGTCGTCGATTTGCAGCTGCATTGATCCCAGACCGCGCTCGACATCCGCTAGCGCACGACGCAACAGCGACTCCAAGCTTTTTGCATCGAGAGGCTTCAGGACGTACACGCGCGCCCTCGAGAGCAAAGCGCTGACCACCTCGAAACTCGGATTTTCCGTGGTCGCACCAATGAAAATCAGCGTCCCATCCTCGAGGTAGGGCAGGAAAGTGTCCTGCTGAGACTTGCTGAACCGATGCACCTCGTCGAGAAAAAGTACCGTGCGCCGACCGGAGGATGCGCGCTCAGCCTGTGCGCGCTCGACCGCAGCCCGCACATCTTTGACCCCAGCCATCACGGCCGAGAGCGCAATGAAGTGAGCGCCTGAAGCCTGCGCGATGAGTCGCGCGAGTGTCGTCTTGCCCGTACCCGGAGGGCCCCAAAGAATGAGCGAGTGCGCCTGACCCGACTCGATGGCCGCACGTAATGGTTTGCCCGGACCCACGGCCTGCACCTGACCGACGAACTCTTCGAGGCTGCGCGGTCGCATACGATCCGCAAGCGGACGCGTCAGATCGACAGCCATCGCTCCACCCGTTGCAACCACGACTCACGAATCGGCAATGAGATGGCGAGACCCAGCGCCACGCCGATCGCATCGGCATAGACATCGGCCAGCTCTGCAGAACGACCGAGCGCCATCCAGGCCTGAAGTAACTCGATGGCGATGCCAAGCGCCAGCATAAGCACGACGACGAGGCTATAAAATCGTCGCTCCACCAGCGCGGCAAACCATGCAGTCAGTCCGAAGAACGCCAGCGCGTGAGACAGTTTGTCCGGGATCAGAAATACTCCGCCCTGCCCCGGCGGTTCGAGACAGAAGTAGAGCACGACGAGCACGAGCGCGAGGCCGACTCCGCTCCACCACGCCCGGTACCGAAGCGATCGCATCACTCGAGCGGCTTGCCGATCACATCGGCCCCAGGTGGCGGCACGAAACGAAACTCCGAAGGATCGATACGACTATTTCGAATGCTGGTGCTGAATAGCATCAACGCGCGTTGACCGAGCTTGTCATCGATCTCGAGTCGACGAAGTTCGAGACCTGAGAAACCGAAGCGCATTTCTTTGAATTCACCCTCGGCACTTTTAGGCGATACCCGCACCCACTCCAAACCCTCTTTGCGGCCCACTGACACCACATTGAACTTCGCGCGCAGCGGCGTCGTACCGGAGAGCAACATGGCGGGTGTTGCGGCCTCGCCGCTTCCCGCGGGGCGAACAGTGACCTGATCGAGATCCGCATCGAGGAACCACAGGTTACGTCCATCGGCCACCATGACCTGCGTCGCAGACTCGGTCTTGGAGCCGATCTCCCAGCGAAACTTGCCGGGACGCTGAACCAGCAATCGACCGTTCTGGGGGCTTCGCATGCGACCACGAGAGTCGGTCACTGACTGCGAAAATTCCGCTCGCCAAGACTCGAGCCCCGATAGATATCGATCGAGCGCAGTCAAAGATTCGGCGTGTGCGGCACTGATGAGCCACCACAGGCCGACGACGGCCGCGCACCATGCGGTCCGCATGCGAAATACTGACCGTTCGCCCATGAACCGAATCACTCGCCAGAGGGCGCAGGCACGAGAATCTCGCGTCCGCCGTTGGCTTGCAGCGGGCCGACGAGCCCAGCTGCTTCCATGGCCTCGATGAGACGCGCGGCACGGTTGTACCCGATCTTGAGTCGACGCTGAACGTACGAGATCGATGGCTTTCGTTCAGTGACCACGATTTTGACGGCCTCGTCATATAGCGCGTCTTTCTCGGAATCGCCGCCCTCTCCGTCAGCCCCGCCCTCGCCGCCCTCACCCGGCAGACCCGGGATCGGCCCCTTGGGACCGGAAAGCACTTCTTCGATGTAGTTGGGCGCACCCGCCTTGCGCAGCGCCTCGACCACGCGATGCACTTCGGCATCGGCCACGTAGGCACCGTGAACACGATTCGGCATCGACGTACCGGGCGGGAGATAAAGCATGTCTCCGTGGCCTAGCAAAGACTCCGCCCCGCCCTGATCGAGAATCGTGCGTGAATCGACTTTGGCGGACACCTGAAACGCGATACGCGTCGGAATGTTGGCCTTGATGAGACCCGTGATGACGTCGACCGACGGACGCTGAGTGGCGAGAATGAGGTGGATGCCCGATGCGCGTGCCTTCTGCGCTAGGCGAGCGATCAGCTCTTCGACTTTCTTGCCGACGATCATCATGAGATCCGCCAACTCGTCGATGATGACGACGACGAACGGCAGCGGCTCGAGATCTGGAATCTTAGACTGGTCGATGGTCGGGTCGTTGGCGGCCCGGGCCATCATGACCGGATCTTTGATGGGCTTCTTGGCTTCGTTGGCATCGCGTACTTTGCGGTTGAAACCCGCGATGTTGCGCACACCCATCGCAGCCATCAGTTGATAGCGTCGCTCCATTTCTGCAACGCACCAGCGCAGCGCATTCGCCGCTTCTTTCATGTCGGTCACGACCGGCGCAAGCAGATGCGGAATGCCCTCGTACACCGAGAGCTCAAGCATCTTCGGGTCGATCATGATGAGACGGACATCCTCGGCAGTGCTCTTATAGAGCATCGAGAGCACCATCGCGTTGATCGCGACCGACTTACCCGAGCCTGTCGTACCCGCCACGAGCAAGTGAGGCATACGCTGCAGGTCCGCCACCACCGGTGCACCGCCGATATCCTTGCCGAGCGCGAGCGCCAAGGGTGAGCCGATCTCGTCGTAGGCCTTCGATTTGACGATTTCGCCGAGCGTGACGACCTCACGCTTTTCGTTCGGAATCTCGAGACCCATGACCGACTTGCCGGGGATCACCTCGACCACGCGAACGCTGATCGCCGACAGTGCTCGAGCCAAATCTTTGGAGAGCGAGCTGATCTGACTCGCCTTAACACCCGGAGCAGGACGCATCTCAAAACGCGTGACTACAGGTCCGGGCAGCACTGCCACAACCTCGACTTCAACACCGAAATCTTTGAGCTTGAGTTCGACGAGCCGAGACATCGCCTCGAGCGCTTCGGCTGAATAAGTTGCCTCTCGAGGCGGCGGATCATCGAGCAATTGCAGCGGTGGCAGCTCGCCGGCCTTCGACGTGAAAAGCGGCACCTGCCGCTCTTTGTTGACTCGCTCGCTCTTTTCGGGCTGCGGCGCAGGCGCCTCGATGCGAGGCTTGGGGCGTGCTGCGGCTTTCTTGGTCTCGACCTCGAGGGTCTCCTTCCGAGCCGCTTTGCGCTCTTCACCCTCAGCCACGTCACGCTGCTGAATTCGACGCGCTCGGATCCAATCGACGGCGCCCCAGAAACCGGAGCCGAGGCGATCGATCACGACGAGCCAGGAGACACCAAAGGCCAACGAGACGCCGGCCATTGCCACGGCGAGTGCGAGCAAGGTGCCGCCGACGAAGTTGAAGTTACCGAGCATCCAGCCACCGACCATGCTGCCGACGACACCGCCCGCGCTCTGACGAAGAACCCCTGGCGAGAAATGCAGCGTCGCGAGTCCGCACGTGGCGGCGAGCAGCAGCACGAAACCTCCGAGCCGAACGAAGGTGTTCAGACGCGAAGTGGGTTCGACGCTGCCGCGATCGCGGAACATCAGCCAGCACGATGCGCCGAGCATGATCGGGAAGAGATACGCGGGCCCGCCGAAAAGGAAGAACAGCGTATCGGCGAGCCAGGCGCCCTGACGACCGATTAGGTTGCCGATCTCACCCTGCGGACCCTCACCCGTGAAGGAAAACCCGGGGTCGGAGGGCTGATAGGTCACGAGTGATGCAAAAAGCATCAGCGCCAGAACGCCCGTGAGGATGACCGCCCCCTCGCGCAAAGCGCGCTTGACGGTCTCGGTGAAGCGGTCCGACACGCTGGTGTCCGCGGCGTTTTCGGGCAAGGTGTGACCTGCGCAGTGTTCTCTAATGGCTTGATTCTACGGGAATCGCCGAGATCGCGACAGTTGCTCGGCGAGGATACGACGTGCATCCCGGAACGCTTGCCCCTAACATCTCGCCATGGCTTCTCAACACCGCAAACTCATCATCCTCGGCTCGGGGCCTGCGGGCTACTCCGCCGCCGTTTACGCTGCTCGTGCCAATCGATCGCCCATGCTGATTTCAGGTCTGCAAGAAGGCGGTCAGCTCATGACGACCACCGAAGTCGACAACTGGCCGGGCGACGCGCACGGCTTGCTGGGCCCAGCGCTCATGGAGCGAATGAAAGCGCACGCTTCGCGCTTCGGCACCGAACTCGTGAGCGATCACATTCACACCGCCCTGCTCACCGAGCGACCCTTTCGCTTGATCGGTGATGTCGGCGAGTACACCTGCGATGCACTCATCATCGCCACCGGCGCCTCGGCCAAGTATCTCGGCCTGCCCTCCGAAGATGCCTTCAAGGGCAAGGGTGTGTCGGCCTGCGCCACCTGCGACGGCTTTTTCTTTCGCGGTCAGCAAGTCGCCGTGGTGGGCGGCGGTAACACGGCTGTCGAGGAGGCGCTCTATCTCTCCAACATCGCCTCGCACGTCACGCTCGTGCATCGACGCGATCGACTGCGAGCCGAGAAGATCATGCAAGATCGCCTTTTCGAGCGTGAAAAAGAAGGCAAGGTTCGTATTCTTTGGAATCATGGCGTCGACAAAGTGCTCGGCGACGACTCGGGCGTCACGGGACTTCGCGTCCGCCCGACCGACCGGGACGGTAAAACGCGCGGCGACTCGGCAGCCGTCGATCTCGGCGTGACCGGCGTCTTCATCGCGATCGGACACTCGCCGAACACGGAGATCTTCGCAGGCCAGCTCGCGATGCAAGACGGATACATCAAAGTTCAGAGCGGCACTTCCGGCATGGCGACCGCGACCAGCATTCCGGGCGTGTTCGCTGCCGGGGATGTCGCCGATCACATTTACCGCCAAGCCATCACCTCGGCGGGCTCGGGCTGCATGTCCGCACTCGATGCCGATCGCTGGCTCGAGCGATTCGATCACGGCGGATGACACGATC
>JAFMKA010000087.1 GCA_017853175.1 Steroidobacteraceae bacterium
TCGAACTCTTCTTCCAGAGCCATGACCAACTCGACCGTGTCGAGCGAGTCTGCACCGAGGTCGTCCACGAACGAGGCATTGCTGGTGACTTGCTCCAGCTTGACGCCCAGTTGCTCGGCGATAATGGCTTTGACCTGTTGTTCGACAGTGCTCATCTGTGGATTGTCCTCTTAACGACCTGTAGGTTCGGTCCGCCCGGAAGCGATACCGCGGGCGCATTTTAGGCGAAGCGTGGGGATAGCGCCATGCGCCCTGAGGTAACTCTCTGTTTTGTCTGCTAAAACCGACAAGTCTCAAAAAACCAACGGTGCCAAAACGGCGGGGTTTGCCTATCCGAGGTACATGCCCCCGTTAACGTGCAGGGTGTGTCCCGTCACGTACGCGCCGCTCGGCGCTGCGAGAAAGAGCACGGCTGCGGCGATGTCGTCGGCGGCACCGAAGCGCCCAAGCGGGATACCCGTCGCTAACGCCTCACGCTGGGTCTCGTCGAGGGCGCGCGTCATATCAGTATCGATGAACCCGGGCGCGACGGCGTTAACCGTGATGTTGCGGCTCGCGACCTCCCGAGCAAGCGAGCGCGTGAACCCGATGATGCCGGCCTTGGCCGCAGCGTAGTTCGTCTGGCCCGGGTTGCCGAGCGACCCGACCACTGAAGTGATGTTGATGATGCGACCGAACCGCGACTTCATCATGTGACGAAGACATCCGCGGCTCAGAGAAAACACGGAGGTCAGATCTGCGGCAATGACTTGATCCCACTCCTCCGGCTTCATTCGGATCAGCAGGTTGTCACGAGTGATGCCTGCGTTATTGACGAGAATGTCGGGTTGCTCACCCTGGGCGTCGAGCGCATGGAGAAGTGCCGCGACCGATTCGGCACGCGAGACGTCGACAACGGCCCCATGGCTGCCGGACGACAACGCACCGATCCAGTCGCTGATGGCTGCTGCTCCGGCCTCTGTGGTCGCCGTGCCGATGACCTTGGCACCCGCGCGGGCCAGCGTTTCGGCTATCGCTCTTCCGATCCCGCGGGAGGCGCCCGTGACGAGCGCAGTCTGTCCACTCAGATCAAATTGAACGGGCATTCGTCACTCCGCGGCGGGTGAAAGGGCAGCGTCAACGCTCGCAATATCTTCGAGCGCAAGGCAAGCGAGTGAGGGCGACTTGTCGATGCGGCGATTGAGCCCCGTGAGAACTTTTCCGGGACCACACTCGATGAATTTTTGCACGCCGAGTCCCACCAAGGTCTGGACAGTCGCGACCCATCGCACGGGACTCGCCAACTGACGATAGAGTAAATCCGCTATCGCAGCGGGATCCGAGTACTCGACGGCGTCGACCGAGCTCAAAAAGCGAATAGACGGAGCCGACACCGTCACCGAGCGAAGACGCTCACGAAGTTTCTCTGCGGCCGGCTGCATCAAAGAACTATGACAGGGAACGCTGATCGGCAAAGCCAAGGCACGTTTTGCGCCGCGGGCTTTCGCTGCCTCGATCGCACGCTGTAACGCACCCGTGTGCCCAGCGATAACGACCTGTCCCGGGCCGTTGTAGTTGACCGCCTCAACGACCTCGCCCTGCGAGGCTTCGGCGCAGGCGGTTTCGACATCGGCGTCTGAGAGACCTAGGATGGCGGCCATCCCGCCTTGGCCGCCCGGCACGGCGTCTCGCATGACTTCACCACGGAATCTAACCAACGCGACCGCGTCTTCGAAACGCAACACGCCGGCCGCAACGAGGGCGGTGAATTCACCTAGAGAATGGCCTGCAACCCAATCGGGACGGAATCCGCCACGGTTTTGCCACATCCGCCACGTCGCCACTCCGGCCACCAACATGACGGGTTGGGTGATTTCGGTGAGTGCGAGCTGATCAGCGGGCCCGTGCCGAGCGAGCGTCCAGAGATCGAATCCAAGAACCGACGAGGCCGAATCGAAGGTCGCGCGAACCGTCGGATCGACGCCCGCGAACTCGGCCATCATGCCGACCGACTGCGACCCCTGACCGGGAAAGACGAAAGCAACCGACATTTCTGCACTCCCCTGCTGTGCCGGCATTATACGTCCGCAGCCTCGCATAAGACCGTAACCTGCCTTTGTTATGATCAATTGGAATCGTTCGGGAGGACCGCGTTTTGCGCCGCAATAAGACCAAGGGCTTCACCCTCATCGAAATCATGGTGGTCGTCGTGATCATCGGACTGCTGGCGGCTTTTATCGTGCCGCGGGTCATGGATCGCGTCGATGAAGCGCGTACCACCAAGGTTCGCGCAGACCTTCAGGCGCTCGAGACCGCTCTCGCTATGTATCGTCTCGACACCGCACGATTGCCGAGCACGACCCAAGGGCTCTTGGCCCTGGTTCAAAAACCGGACGACCCCTCCGTGCGCAATTGGCGGCCCGGCGGATACATGGCAAGGGTGTCGACCGACCCTTGGGGTAACGACTATCGATATCGCCAACCCGGCACGCGTGGAACCGAGTTCGATCTGTATTCGCTCGGGCCAGACGGGTTAGAGGGTAGTCCCGAGACGGATCAGGACAACATCGGCAACTGGTCACTCAATCCCTGATCGTGCGCGCCTGGCGCTCCTCAGGTTTTACGCTGATCGAAATTTTGGTCGTCCTCGCGATCATCGCAATCGTCATGGGCGGAGCCTTGCTATCGCTAGGATTAGTCTCTCGCCGCGATGCGCCACCGCCCGAACTCGAGCGCCTCAGCCTCCTCCTTCAAGAACTTCGCGATCGGGCCGAGTTGGAAAATCGTTCGTATGGGGTGCAGGTCGATGCGGCCGGATACCGGTTTTTGGTGTACGACCCCATAACGACGCGTTGGCTGCCATTCAAAGATCGTCGAATTCCAAATGGACGGTGGCCCGAGGCCATCGATCTCGAGCTCGACGTGGACGCCCGTCGAGTCGTCCTCGGGCAACGCAGGTCGGAGGTCGAACCGGGCGCGCCTGAATTCGGCGTCGACAGTACGGGAGAGTTCACCTCGTTCGAATTACGGGTTGGGACGAGCGATGCGAGGGAGCGTTGGCGATTAGGCCCAGATGATACGGGCGAGCTTGCCCTGCGTAAGGCGAGCCGATGACGACGCGCTATCCATCGCCGTTAGCGCCTCGTCGTGGCTTCACGCTGATCGAGGTTCTGGTTTCTTTGGTGGTGGTCGCCCTCGGCGTTGCCGCGGTGATGACCTCCATGATCTCGGCCGCCCAGGGCACCGAGCGTCTACGCGAACGAGCGTATGCCGAGTGGGTTGCCGCCAATCGACTCACCGAAGTAAGAGTCGCTCGCGAGTTTCCAAGCCTTGGCATTACCGAGGGCGTCGCCCGCATGGCCGATCGCGATTGGCAGTGGCGCCAAGAGGTGCGTGCGACTGCGCTCGAGGGTGTCGTTCAGATTGTCGTCGAGGCGCGCCCGGCGGGTCGCGACAACTGGCTCGTGACAATGAGCGGAGCCCGAGGACGCGATGTCGTCGCGGTCGGCAACGCGGACGGAATCTGGGACACCGCCGAGCGTGCCGCGCCATGAACACACGTGCAAAGTGCGTTCAGGGCTTCACGTTAATCGAGCTTTTGGTGGCTTTATTCGTCACCGCGATCATGTTCGCCATCGGCTACGGCGCCTTGAGTGAAGTGGCTCGCCATCGTCTCGAAATAAAAAACACGCAGACGAGCCTAAACGAGTTACAGCGGGCCGTTAGAGTGATGGCCGATGATCTCGGGCAACTACATCCGAGGCCGATTCGAGATCCGCTCGGGCGCCTCTACGCCTCGGCACTCGTCGCCGAACCGGGAACACCCTCACCCATCGCGCTGACTCGCGGCGGACGACCACCGACTTCCAGTCATGCGCGAAGCAGCCTGCAGCGTGTCGAATACCTCTTAGAAGGTGGCGACCTCGTACGCTTCGCTTGGCCCGTTCTCGATCGGGTACAGTCGACGAACGCGTCACGGCGCGTCCTAATGCGCGGGGTTCGATCTCTCGAATTTCGCTACCTCGACGATCAAGGAGAGTGGCGGACCGACTGGCCAAGTCCGGCAACGTCGAGCGCGAGCGAAGAGGTGCGACAGCGTTTGCGCCCGAGGGCGATCGAATTAACCCTCAACACGGACCAGCACGGCGCCATTCGCCGAATCATCGAGGTACCCCAGTGAAGGCGCGCGGCGTGGCCTTACTGACAGCCCTGATCGTCGTGGCGATTGCTGCGTCGATCGCCACCGTCATTTTCTTTGATACCGGCTTGTTAGTTCGACGATCTGAGGGCGGTGTTGCTCGCGAACAGGCCTCGCAACTCGCCGGAGCTGCCGAAGCCGCGGCGGCGCGAATTCTTCGAGAAGAGCTCGATACGGGCGCGGCACCGATACACCCTGCGCAACGTTGGTCGACACCTTTAGGACCGGTGGAAATCGAGCACGCGGGCATCGTCAAAGGGCAGCTCGTCGATCTTCAGGGTCGATTCAATCTCAATAGCCTGCGCGATCGAAATGGTCGAATCGATCCCGAAGCACTCGCGGTACTCGAACGATTGTTGATCGTGCTCGAACTCGAGCCCGAGTGGGCTGCGAAGATCGCCGACTGGATCGATACCGATGATGTTCCCGCCTCACGAGGGGCTGAAGACGACGTCTATACATCAATGACTCCCGGATATCGGCCGCTTAATCGAACGCTGACGACAGTCTCTGAATTAATGCTGCTGCCGAATTTCGATGCGGTGCGATATGGGCGCTTAGCGCCACACGTCGCTGCGTTACCGAGAGACGCTTCGATCAATCTGTGTTCGGCGACGGCCGCGCTGCTCGATGCGCTCGCTGACGAGCGACAATGGGTGGGCGCGGAGTCGGCGTTGGCGCTCAATCGCGAACGAGGCTGCTTCCCAACCGAGGCGGTTTTTAGATCCTCCCTCAAAAACCCTGACGGGTTTATCCGACTGCAGCGATCAGTCGGACTCAGCGAGCGCAGCCGCTATTTTCAGCTCCGAACGGAAGCCCTCATTGGCACGACTCCGTTCTCCTTGTACAGTCTCATGCGCTACGAAGCCACTCCGCCCTCGCCGCCCGGCGTTCGGGTTTTATTGAGACAAACGGCCGAGTGACGCC
>JAFMKA010000088.1 GCA_017853175.1 Steroidobacteraceae bacterium
GCCGCGTGGTGTACGACATCAGCGGCAAGCCACCTGCGACGATTGAGTGGGAGTAAAGGACTGGGAATGAGATCGCGCTCTGCCCGAGATCCCGGGTGGTCTCTTAAGGCAGCGCAGCAGCCTGACGTAAACCCGTAATCATTGACGTGCGCAGCAGGTACTCGCGAGCCCTGACCGGATCGGCGGCGGTGGCCTGTAGTTCCCGCAGTGTCTCGCGTCGTTTGACAGGGTCGCGCTCCTGCATGCGCGTCCGGTTCTGGTGGGCTTGAGCGATTATTTGCTGTTGTGCGACCGGTCGACGCTGGCGGGTGTATTGATCGAGCAAATCATCCGACTCGCCGCGCCACACGCGGGTCAGTTTCTCGCACAAGTTGAAGGCATCGTGTATGCCGCCGTTCATACCCATGCCGCCGCTCGGACTATTGAGATGCGCGGCATCACCCGCCAACAACACCCGACCCTTACGATAGTCTTCGACGATTCTTTGATGAATTCGATATGGTCGCAACTCGAGCACCTCGTAGGGGCGCCCCGTCGGCACGATGCGTTGTAGCTTGGTCTGGATCGACTCGAGGGTCAGTGCGTCGTCCATCGACTCGCCCTCATCGGCGTAGAGGCTCACTCGCCAGAGTTGCGGCAACCGAAGCAGGCTGAAAGTCCCCTCTAGTGACCAGCAGTAATTGACATTCGAGAGTCCGTCGAGGTGATCCTCAAAACGAAAGTTCGTCGTTGCAAGAATCGTAGTTTCGGGATAGGTGCTGCCGTCGAAGCGCAGGTCGACTGCCTCGCGCACGCGGCTACGAGCGCCGTCGGTACCGATCAACCAGTCTCCGGTGAGGGTCTCGAGCTCACCGCTTGCTCGGCGTACGGCGACCGTCACACCCTGATTTCCTTGGGTCACGCCAGTGACCTCAACACCTCGGTGGAGCGTCACGTTCGGCATTAAGGCAAGGCGACTTTCGAGTAGCTCGCAGAGCACCTGCTGCTCGCACTGAAGGCGGTAGGGGTGTCGCGTGTCGTCAGCGATCGCGGCCAAATCGAAGACGGCGCGCTCGCCGGATGGATGCATCCGGACCTGCCAAGTCGGCGTTTTGAGTCCTGCTGCGACGAGGGGCGCCGCGAGGTCGAGCTGCTCGAGCAGATCGAGCGTGGGCGGGTGCCAGGTGGACGCCCGAAGATCGCGGCCGCGTTCGAGTGCTGCTTCGAGCAGCTGCACCGGAATGCCAGCCCGCGCCAGTAGCGCAGCACAAGTGAGGCCGACCGGGCCCGCGCCCGCGATGATGACTCGGTGATCCATTGGTAGGAATGGTACACGCCCGTCCAAGTCTCGCGTCAGATGGGCTAGTCGCGCGCCAGTGGCGATGCGATGATGCGTCGGGTGCAGTCGGTAACTTCCATCGCCCCTCGATGGTGGACGCAGAAGCGATGGTGGGTCGCGATCATGCTCTGCGCCGTCACCATGATCGGCTACATCGATCGTTTGGCGCTCTCTGTCGCAGCGCCGCTGATTCGTAGCGAGTTCGGTTTCACCAACGAGCAGTACGGCTTCATCACCGCTGCGTTCCTCGTGACCTACGCCGCGGGCCAGTTACTACTCGGTCCGCTCATCGATAGATTCGGCAGCAAGCGCTCATTGTCGCTCGCGGTTTTTTGGTGGAGCGTTGCGGCGGCGTTGCACGCCTTTGCACGCGGAGTGTGGGGGTTCTTCGCGGCGCGGGCGATGCTGGGTATTACCGAGGCCATCAACTTCCCTGCGGCCTACAAAGTGGTCGCCGAGTGGTTCCCGCGCGCGGAACGCAGCATGGCGAGCGGCTTCATTACGGCGGGTACCGGCCTCGGTGCCATCGTCGCGCCTCCGCTCATCGCCTTGATCATCGGTATTTTTGATGGGCTGCATGCGCGCGGGTGGTCGCCCGCACAGGGGTGGCAGGCCGCCTTCATCGTTCCCGCTGCGCTCGGTCTCATATGGGTGTGGCTCTGGAATCGTCACTTCAAGTTGCCTGAAGCAGACCCGACGCTCGGTGCGGAAGAGCGCGCACTGATTTTGGCCGATCGCCCCGCAGAGTCTGTCGCGCCGCCCACTTCGACGGGCTCGATGGGCGAAGAGCTGCGCGGATATTTCGGCAGGTTGGGCTACTGGTTCTCGTACCGCCAGACGTGGGGTCTTGCCTTGTCGCGCTTCACGGGTGATGGCGCGTTCTACTTTCTCGCGTTCTGGATCCCGAATTATTTGGCTGACGAGCGTGGCTTCGGCTTGGCGCAGATCGCATGGGCTGCGGCGATCCCATTCATCTTTGCGGATCTCGGCTCGCTCGCGGGCGGTTATGCAGGACAACGGCTGATCAAGTCCGGACTTTCCGTCGATACGTCACGCAAGGCCATGATCTGGGTCGGCGCCCTGATGGCACCGTTGGCGTTGCCCGCGGTCTATGTCGATTCTGCGTTACTCGCCGTGTTGTGCATGGGTCTTGGAATATTCGGCATTCAAGTGAAGAGCGCCTCGCTCTTCACAGTTCCTGCAGATGTGTTTCCGCCGGCGGCTGTCGGCACCGTGTGGGGCGCGAGTGGCGCTGCGGGCAGTTTTGCGGCGGCGATGTCTCAGCCCGTCATCGGTTGGACGATCGATCATTACTCCTACGAACCGGTATTCGTGGCGGTCGCCTCGATGCATATCGCGTCCGCACTCTGTGTGATGCTGCTCGTGAGAAAAATCGAGCCGATCACGCAACGCAATTGACTCCATCCTTGCTTGGCGTGAGCGAGAGGAGTTTCAATGAACAGCAACGTGCATTTCATCGCTGAGACACGTGATTGGGTCGAGCGGGTGGTCATCGGCCTCAAACTTTGCCCTTTTGCGCCGGCGCCTGCGCTCAAAGGTTTGATCCGCTACGTCTCGAGCGATGCTGAGACGCCAGAAGCATTGCTGGAGGATCTCGAGAAGGAGTTGCGGCACCTGGTTGCGTCACCGCCAGAGGAGATCGAGACGACCTTGTTGATTCATCCGCGGGTCCTGCAAGACTTCCACGACTTCAACGACTTCTTAGAGCTTGCAGATGAGTTGCTGCGGGTGCTGGAGCTTGAGGGCGAGATTCAGATTGCGAGCTTCCATCCGCATTACCAGTTCGCCGATACCGAATCGGATGACATCGGTAACGCGACTAATCGATCGCCATACCCCACGCTTCACTTGTTGCGGGAGGAGAGCATCGCCCGAGCCGTCGACTCTTTCGGTGATACCCGTAGCATCTCCACCGCCAACTTAGCGACGCTTGAAAGATTGGGTCTTGAGGGGCTGCAGGCGTTGAGGCTCGGTAAACCCGGGTGACACGCGCTTCAACTAACGCCTTGAGCCCCAAGAAACTGCTGCACACGAAGTGGACGGCGGTCGCGCCGCGCAACAAGGAAAAACATTTCTTGGTGACTAAAGTTATTGAGCCGGTGCCGCCGGGGTCACCCGTGGTGTCGGTCGAGATTGAGGCAGTTCATTCTAAGCGCACACGGGTGATCGCCTGGCGGGAGCTCAAGAACGAGCTGCAATGGCGACGTGGGTGGGTCTAACTGCAGGGTGATCCCACCCTACACGCCGTCAGGCTGCGGATTGGACAGCGGGCGCCGAACTGCGGATCAAATAATCGAAGGCACCGAGAGCGGCTTTCGCGCCATCGCCCGCGGCAATGACGATCTGCTTATAAGGTACGGTCGTCACGTCACCCGCCGCAAACACGCCGTGCGCATTCGTGGCGCCGTGATGGTCCACCACGATTTCACCGAAGCGCGATAGTTCGATGGCGCCTTTCAGGAACTCGGTGTTGGGTACGAGACCGATTTGCACGAAGACGCCCTCGAGTTCGAGTCGATGTGCGTTGCCGCTTGCGCGGTCCTTGTAAGAGAGGGCATTCACGGTCTTGCCGTCACCGTGGATCTCGGTGGTCTGGGCGTTCACCACGATCGAGACGTTAGGCAGACTCTTGAGCTTCGAGACGAGTACGGCGTCCGCTTTCAGCTGATCCATGAACTCGACCACGGTGACGTGTCCGACGACACCGGCGAGGTCGATCGCCGCTTCGACACCCGAGTTGCCACCGCCGATCACGGCGACTCGCTTGCCCTTGAAGAGCGGGCCGTCGCAGTGCGGGCAGTACGCCACGCCGCGATTTCGATATTCCGATTCGCCCGGCACGTTGACGTTACGCCAGCGCGCGCCGGTCGCGACGATCACCGATCGTGATCGCAGCGTACCACCGTGGCTCATCACCACTTCGACGAGATCGCCAGGCTTGGCAGCCGGGATGAGTTTCTCGACGCGTTGCAGATTCATGATGTCGACATCGTAGTGACGCACGTGTGCTTCGAGATCAGCCGCGAATTTGGGGCCATTGGTCTCGAGCACCGAAATATAGTTCTCGATGCCGAGCGTGTCGTTAGTTTGCCCACCAAAGCGCTCGGCGGCGATACCCGTACGCAGACCCTTGCGTGCGGCATAAACCGCAGCGGCTGCGCCCGCAGGACCTCCGCCTACGATGAGCACATCAAACGGCGCTTTGGAGTCGATCTTTGCGCGTTCTTTCTCGGCACTGTTGGTGTCGAGCTTCGCGAGAATTTCTTCGAGGCTCATGCGCCCCGAGCCGAAGAGCTCGCCATTCAAGAAGACCATCGGTACGGCCATGATCTGTCGCGCCGTGACTTCCTCTTGATAGAGCGCGCCATCGATAACGACAGTTTCGACATTCGGATTAAGGACCGACATCAGTGTCAGTGCCTGCACGACATCCGGGCAGTTGTGGCACGACAGTGACATAAAGACTTCGAAGCGCAGCTGAGACGACAGACTGCGGATCGTCTCGATGCTCGCGTCATCGACTTTCGGTGGATGACCGCCGCTCCAAAGCAGCGCGAGCACCAGCGAGGTGAACTCATGACCGAGCGGTACGGCGGCGAAGTGCAAGGAGCTCGTCGCTCCCGCCCGTCGGATTTGAAACGAGGGACGTCGTGTGTGCTGACCGTCCAGCCTGACCGACACTTTGTCGGTCAGGCTGGCGATCGTCTCGAGCA
>JAFMKA010000089.1 GCA_017853175.1 Steroidobacteraceae bacterium
ATGAGCGAGCTCGGTCTCTCGGCCGTCTCGAAGCACAAGAAGTCCGCGCGTACGGTGGGCGATGTCATCGGCAAGTTCCATCCGCACGGTGACTCGGCCTGTTACGAGGCGATGGTGCTGATGGCGCAGCCGTTTGCCTATCGTTATCCCATCGTTGACGGCCAGGGTAACTGGGGTTCGCAGGACGATCCGAAGTCCTTCGCGGCCATGCGTTACACCGAAGCGAAGCTCACGCGTTACGCCGAAGTGTTGCTCAAAGAACTCGGTGAAGGTACCGCCGACTGGGTACCGAACTTCGACGGTACGCTCGAAGAGCCGCAAGTGCTGCCGGCGCGTTTGCCTAACTTATTGCTCAACGGCACGACGGGCATCGCGGTCGGCATGGCGACCGACATTCCGCCGCACAACCTGCGTGAAGTGGCGCAAGCCTGCATTCATCTTCTTGATGAGCCCGAAGCGACGACCCGTGCCCTCATGAAATTCGTGAAGGGCCCCGATCTGCCGACCGGTGCCGAGATCGTCTCGCCGCGCTCCGACCTCGTCGATTTTTACGAGAAAGGCACGGGCAGCTTTAAGGCCCGTGCGACCTACACGATCGAAGACGACTGCATCGTCATCGAGGCGCTGCCTTATCAAACCTCCGGCTCTCGCGTGCTCGAGCAGATCGCCGAGCAGATGCGCGCCAAGAAGTTGCCGATGGTCGACGACCTGCGCGACGAGTCCGATCACGAAAACCCGACGCGCCTCGTCATCGTGCCGAAGGGCCGAAAGTTCGACGCCGAGCAACTCATGGCGCATCTGTTTGCGACCACCGATCTCGAGCGCAACTACCGGGTGAATCTCAACGTCATCGGTCTCGATGGCCGCCCGCGCGTCATGGGGTTGCGCGACATCCTCACCGAGTGGCTCGAGTTCCGTATCTCGACCGTCAAGCGCCGCCTCGAGTGGCGCCTCGACAAAGTGTCGAAGCGTTTGCACATCCTCGATGGCTTGCTCATCGCGTATCTCAATCTCGATGAGGTGATCCGCATCATCCGTCGCGAGGATGAACCGAAGCCCGTGCTCATGAAGCGCTTCAAGTTGAGTGAAGAGCAGGCCGAGGCGATCCTCGAGACCAAGCTCCGTCATCTTGCCAAGCTCGAAGAAATGAAAATCCGCGGCGAGCAGGAAGAGCTCGCCAAAGAGCGTGATGAGCTCGAGGCCATCCTCGGCAACAAGAAGCGACTGCGCAAACTCGTCGGCGACGAACTCGCCGCCGATGCCGAAAAATACGGTGATGCGCGCCGCTCGAAGATCGTCGAGCGTGAAGCCGCCCAGGCCATCGACGAGACGGCGCTCATCGCCAATGAAGCCGTGACCGTCGTGCTGTCCTCGGGTGGTTGGGTACGCGCGGCCAAGGGCCACGAGATCGACCCGAAAACCTTGCAGTACAAGACGGGCGATGCATTCCAGGCGGCCGTACGCGGCATGTCGTTGCAGCAGGCCGTGTTCCTCGATACCACGGGGCGCACCTACTGCTTGCCGGCGCACTCGTTACCGTCGGCTCGCGGACTCGGCGAGCCGCTCTCGGGTCGTCTCAACCCGCCGGACGGCGCCAAGTTCGCCGGCGTGATGATGGGCGACCCCGAGGGGCTGTGGCTAATTGCCTCGGATGCGGGCTACGGGTTTACGGCGCGCCTCAAAGATCTCATCACCGATCGTAAGGCGGGCAAGACTGTGCTGAATCCGCCCGAGAATTCTTTGGCTTTGCCGCCCGCGTTCGTGCCCTCCGAGAAGAGTCTCGTGTGTGTCTCGATCGTCGATGCCGATGGCGAGAACGGCCGACTGCTCGCATTCCCGGTGAAAGATATTCCCGAGATGCCGCGCGGCAAGGGCAATAAGCTCTTCAATATTCCGACGGCGCTCGCTAAAGAGCGCGCGGAGGTCGTGATCGGTGCGGTCGCCGTCGAGCCGGGCGGGTCACTACTCGTGCACACCGGCGATCGCTCGATGACGCTCTCCTGGGGCGATCTTAAAGATTACGTCGGCGCTCGCGCGCAGCGTGGTGCAGTGCTGCCGCGCGGTTGGCGTCGAGTGACGCGTCTTGAGGCGGTAGCGGCGAGCTAAGCCTGCGCGACGATCGCGGTCTTTGACGCGGCACCGGGGATCTCCCGAACGAGCTTCGGCACGAGATAGCCGGGTAGGGTGCTCGTCATCGTCGCGATGATCTCGAGACCGCGCGATTCGCTCACCTCAAAATGCGCGCTGCCGCGCACGCGGTCGAGCAGGTGCAGGTAATAGGGCAGCACGCCATGTGCATGCAGCGTACGCGACAGCGTTGAGAGCGCTGTTGCATCATCGTTCACGCCACGCAGTAATACCGATTGATTGAGTAGCAGGGCGCCGGTCGTACTCAGTCGGGCGAGTGCCTCGAGCGCATCGCCTTGCAACTCCTGCGCATGGTTCACGTGCAGCACGATCGTGACGCGCCAAGGAAGCGAGCGAATCCAGTCGATAAAACCCGCGTCGATGCGAGAGGGCAGCACGATGGCGTTGCGCGTGTGCAGGCGCAGCGAGTTTAAATGCGCAATACCCTTAAGCGAGTTCGTGAGTGCATTGAGTCGTGCGTTGCTCAGTGAAAGCGGATCACCACCACTCAAGATCAGCTCTTCGATCGAGGGGTCTGCAGCGACTGACGCGATGGCCTCACGCCATCGACCCGTCTCGCCTTGCTGCTCTTCGTAGGGGAACTCGCGTCTGAAGCAATAGCGACAGTGCACCGCACACGCACCCGTCGTGACAAGCAACGCGCGGCTCGAGTATTTGCGCAAGAGCCCCGGCGCTTGCTGATAGCTCGATTCATCAATCGGGTCGCTACCGAAACCCTCGGTCTCGATGAGCTCATCACCGAGTGGCAACACCTGCCTTAGCAGCGGGTCGTGCGGATCACCGCGACGCATGCGCGCCACGAAACTTCGGGGCACGCGCAGCGGGAACAGCTTCGCCGCCGCCTCAGCGGGCGCCAGCCACTCCGAACCAAGATCGAGCGCACGCAGCAGCTCGGCAGGATCCGTGACGGCGTCGGCGAAATGCTGTTGCCAGGTGGAATCGAGCGGGTTGAGGTGGCGGGTGTTGGAGGTTGCCGTTATCATACGCGGCCTTTTCGGCCCGGATATTCTGGGCTTCACCGAGCGCGAACGCAAAGCGGAAGACTCAAATGGGCAGCTACAACACCAGCGAATTCAAATCCGGTCTCAAGATCCTCATCGACGGCGACCCGTACGTCATCGTCGAAAACGAGATGGTGAAGCCGGGCAAGGGCCAGGCCTTCAACCGCGTCCGTGTGCGCAATCTCAAGACGGGCCGCACGGTAGAGAAGACCTGGAAGTCGGGTGACTCGGTCGAGTCCGCCGACGTCATGGACGTCGACATGCAGTATCTCTACCAGGACGGCGACTTCTTCCACTTCATGGTGCCCGACAATTTCGAGCAGCACACGGCCAGCAAAGAAGCGGTCGGTGATGGTGCTCAATGGTTGAAGGACGGCGTGACGTGCATCGTGACGCTCTGGAATGGCGTGCCGCTCGTCGTGACGCCGCCGCCGCATATCGAAGCGACCATCGTCGAGACCGATCCGGGCGTGCGTGGCGACACCGCGACGGGCGGTCAGAAGCCCGCGAAGCTCGAGACCGGTGCCGTCGTGCGTGTACCGCTCTTTATCAACCAGGGTGAAGTCATCAAGGTCGACACGCGAACGGGCGAGTACATCTCGCGCGCGAAGCAGTAAATCTTTGACGTCGCCCGTTCGGGCGACGTAACTCTGCGGCCGTCAGCGTGGTCGCTTCTGCTCGAAGTTCCAGGCGTGCTCGACGATCGTCTCGAGCGAGGGATATTTCGGCGCCCAGCCGAGCGTTGATCGCGAAGCTGTCGAATCGGCGACGAGTCTCGGCGGGTCTCCTGCACGACGCGCCTCTTTGATCACCTTAAACTCCCGACGCGTCACGCGTCGAACGGTCTCGATCACCTCGAGCACCGAGAATCCATCGCCATTACCGAGGTTGTACTGCTGACTGCCTGCACCGCCGAGTAGCGACTGAAGCGCCAGCCAATGCGCCTCGCACAGATCGACGATATGCACGTAGTCGCGGATACAGGTGCCATCTGGTGTGTCGTAATCCGAGCCGAACACCGCGATCGAAGGACGACGGCCTGACGCCGCTTGCAGTGTGAGCGGGATCAAATGGCTTTCCGGGTCGTGCCGCTCACCCAGCGCGCCCGAGGGGTCGGCACCGGCTGCATTGAAGTAACGCAGACACACCGCGCGCAGGCCGTGCGCCCGATCCAGATCTTCGAGGATCTGCTCGACCATGTGCTTCGTGCGCCCGTAGGGGTTGATCGGCGAGCGCGGATGACGCTCTTCGATGGGTGAGTACTGCGGTGTGCCGAAGATCGCTGCGGTCGATGAGAAAATGAATTTATCGATCTTTGCCGCCTGCATCGCCTCGAGCAGGATCAAAGTATTCGAGACATTGTTGCGGTAATACTTGAGCGGCAGGCGCACCGACTCACCCACCTCGATATGCGAAGCAAAATGCATCACCGCATCGAACTTGTGACTCATAAATAGCGAGTCGAGGAGGGCGCGATCAGCGATATCGCCCTGGACGAACTCCCCGCAGGTGACCGCATCACGATGCCCGCTCGAAAGATTATCGAGCGTAACGACCTCAACGCCCGACTCTCCGAGGCGCTTGACCATGTGCGAGCCGATATAGCCCGCACCGCCGACCACCAATATTTTTAGCGCCATGTGGTCGAAGATATCAGGACGTGGACCACTTTCTCGAGCCCCTGTCGATCGATGTCATCGAAGCGCTCGAGGAGGGGGCTGTCGAGATCGAGGACGCCGACGAGCTCACCCGCTCGTGGGCCGGATGCAGCGATCATCGGCACGACGATTTCTGAGTTGGAGGCGGAGTCGCAGGCGATGTGCCCCGGAAACTCGTGCACATTTTTGACGAGCACGGTCTCCCGACGTGCCGCGGCGGTGCCGCAAACGCCTCG